>JANXYI010000176.1 GCA_025350085.1 Deltaproteobacteria bacterium | reverse complement strand
GCCAGCCTCACGGGCTGCACCCCGCGGCACCTGTTCCTGTTCCTCACGCACCTGCGCGCCCGCAAGCTGGCAGCCACGAGCCTGGCCCGGCATTTGTCCAGCGCGCGCGGCCTGTTCGCCTTTGCCGTGCAGTCCGGCCTGCTGGCCGAAGACCCGGCCCTGCTCCTGGAAAACCCCAAGCTCCCGGCCCAGCTCCCGGAGTTCCTGACCCGGGCCGAGATGGACCGCCTGCTGGAGCAGCCGGACCCGGCCACGGCCCTGGGCTTCCGCGACCGGGTCATGCTGGAGCTCCTGTACGCCTGCGGGCTGCGCATCTCCGAGCTCATCGGGCTCAAGCTGGGCGACTTCGATCCCCAGACCGGCATCCTGCGCGTGTTCGGCAAGCGCGCCAAGGAGCGCCTGGTGCCGGTGCACTACGCGGCCCAGCGCCTGCTCTGCGACTTTCTGGACCACAAGCGCGCCGCCTTTGAGCCGGTGCAGAAGCACGTCTTTTTGAACCGCTCGGGCAAGGGCCTCACGCGCCAGGGCGTGTGGAAGCTGGTCAAGCGCTACGCCGAGATGGCCGGCATCCGGCGCAGCATCTCGCCGCACACCTTCCGGCACTCCTTTGCCACGCACCTGCTGGAAGGCGGGGCCGACCTGCGCACCGTGCAGCTGCTGCTCGGCCACGCGGCCATCAACGCCACGGAGATCTACACCCACATCCAGTCCGGCCGGCTGCTGCGCATCCACGAGCAGTACCATCCGCGCTCGGCCGGGGGCGCGGCCCCGCGCAAGGCAGGGGCCACATGACCAGGCCCTCCCGCATCAAGGCGAAGACCGTCATCACGGCCCACGCCAACGCGGACTTCGACGCGCTGGCCGCCATGATCGCGGCCAACCGCCTGTACCCGGACGCGGTGCTCATCTTCCCGGGCAGCCAGGAGAAGAACCTGCGCAACTTCTACATCCAGAGCACCACCTACCTGTTCAATTTCAAGCATTTCAAGGATATCGACCCGGACGCGGTGGAACTGCTCGTGGTGGTGGACACCCGGCAGCGCTCGCGGCTGCCCCATGTCGAGCCCCTGCTGGACAAGCCGGGCCTGGTCATCCACCTTTTTGACCACCATCCGGACACGGACGAGGATCTGCAGGCCGCTTTCTCCCGGGTGGAGCCCTGGGGCTCAAGCACCACCATCCTGACCCACGAGATGATCGGCCGCGGCATTGTGCCCACCATCGAGGAGGCCACGGTCATGGGCCTGGGCATCTTCGAGGACACGGGCAGCTTCAGCTTCGCCTCCACCACCACCGAGGACTTCACGGCCGCGGCCTGGCTGCGCCAGAACGGCATGGACCTGGGCGTGATCTCGGATCTGCTGGCGCGCGACCTGTCCTCGGAGCAGATCAAGATCCTGAGCGAGCTCATCGAATCGTCCAAGGTGCACGACTTCCACGGCATCGAGGTGGTCATCTCCGAGGTCAGCACGGACAATTTCGTCAGCGACTTCGCGTATCTGGTCCACAAGTACATCGACATGGAGAACATCCGCGTGATGTTCGCCCTGGGCCGCATGGGCGACCGCATCCACCTGGTGGCCCGCTCGCGCACAGCCGAGGTCAACGTGGGCACCATCTGCTCGTTCTTTGGCGGCGGCGGGCACGGCTACGCGGCCTCGGCCACCATCAAGGACAAGACGCTGAGCCAGGTGCGCGACGAGCTCCTGGCCCTGCTCTACTCGCACATCAACCCGCAGCTGGTGGCTGCAACGCTCATGTCCAAGCCGCCCGTGGTCATCGAGAGCGACCGCAGCATGAGCGAGGCCACGGAGGTCATGACCCGCTTCGGGCTCAAGGGCATGCCTGTGGTGGCGCCGGGCACCATGCGCTGCGTGGGGCTCATGGAGCGCAAGATCACGGACAAGGCCCTGAGCCACGGCCTGGGCGACGCGGCCGTGGGCGTGTACATGCTGGCGGACTTCGCCCGCGTGGCCCCGGAGGCCGACCTGTACCAGGTCATGGAGATCATCATTGGCAAGCGCCAGCGGCTCCTGCCGGTGATTTCCGGTGATGAGCTCCTGGGCGTGGTCACGCGCACGGACCTGGTGAACCAGATGGTGGACCAGGCGGCGCGCATCTCCGAGGTGGTGCTGCCGGACCGCAAGAAGGAACGCAACATCCGGCCGATCCTGCGCACCCGTTTGCCCGGCTCGGTCATCGCCCTGCTGGAGCAGGCCGGGCAGCTGGGCCAGGACCTGGGCTTCAAGGTCTACGCCGTTGGGGGCTTTGTGCGCGACATTTTGCTCGCCCGGCCCAACCTGGACATCGACCTGGTGGTGGAGGGCGACGGCATCCTCTTTGCGCGCGAACTGGCCGCCCTGCGCCAGGCCCGGGTCAAGGCGCACACCAAGTTCAAGACCGCAGTGGTGGTCTTCCCTGACGGCCAGCGCATCGACGTGGCCACGGCCCGGCTGGAATACTACGAATACCCCACGGCCCTGCCCACGGTGGAGCTCTCCTCGATCAAGCTCGACCTGTACCGCCGCGACTTCACGGTCAATGCCCTGGCTTTGCAGCTTAATCCCGGCGACTTCGGCCAGCTCATGGACTTTTTCGGCGCCCAGCGCGACATCAAGGACAAGACCATCCGCGTCCTGCATTCCTTGAGCTTTGTGGAAGACCCCACGCGCA
>JANXYI010000172.1 GCA_025350085.1 Deltaproteobacteria bacterium | reverse complement strand
TCTCCTCGAACACCTTGACCTTGGCCTCGGGGGTTATCTCGTAGAGCAGGGTTTTCAATTCCTCGTGCTCCAGCACCTTGTACTTCACGCGCTGGAGCTGGCCACGCAGGCGCAAGAGCGGCTGGGAGCCGCTGGTCAGGTGCAGGTCGCTGCCGCCGTACTGGTGCAGCATCTCGAAAAAGGCGTTGATCTGGGCCATGCGCGGGCCTCCCGGGGCTGTGTGGCGATGGGTTCGGGACCAGGCGAAGCCGTCCGGTCCTTGGGCCAACCTATACCGCGAGGGGAGCGGAAATCAAAGGGGAAATGCGGGCTGGTCAGGGCCAGGAAACCGTGCGCGCTGCCAAGGGCGGTCCAGTGGCGCATGAGGCCGACCGGATTTCCACGGTGACCTCGCCGGTTCCCTGGACATACACGGCAGTGTAGTCGCCCAGGTCGGCGGTGGCGTTCAGGTAGTCCGGGATCATTTCCGTGAGATTTTCGGGCAGGTCGCCATTGCTCACGACGAAGCAGGCGGTGGCCATGTTGAGGCGGCTGAAGCCCTCGGCCAGGGCGGCCCTGGCGGCCTGCTGCCGGGCCTGGCCGCTGAAGTCCGGGGCGTTGTAACGCGGGGCTATGACTGCGGCGAGGATGCCCAGGATGAGAAGGACGAGGATGAGATCGAAGAAGACGATCCCGGAGCCAGACCGCCAATGGAGGCGCGGCCCCGTATGCCTGCCGGGGAAGGATACCTCGTTGCGATGGCGTGCATAGCTGCCCATTCCCGCCTCCTGGCGTGAGCGGGGGGGACCCTAAGCATCATCTACTCGGTGACGAAAGGAAATGAAAGGGGAAATGCGGGCTGGCCGCAGTGCGCGGCTACCGGTCGGCTATTGCGGCCAGGGCGTGGTGCCGGTGGAGAGTTGGTCTATCTTGCCCGGGCTGTTCAGAACCATGTTTATGGTCAAGCCAGACTGTGTATAGGAGACGTCGTAGTCGCCGACGTTCACGGCCGAGAGGTCGGTCCCGCCCAACAGGGTGGCGTTGGCGAGGTCACTCAAGGATGAGGGCTTCAGATTGGTTTCCGCGATATACGTGGCGTAGGCCAGACTCACGCGGGCCCCGGCTTCGGACAGGGCGCTTTTGTAGGCCGCGCTCTGGGCCTTGGTGGTCATGTCAAAGTACTTGGGCGTGATGACCGCGGCCAGGATGCCCAGGATGATGATCACCGCGATGAGCTCGATGAGCGTAAAGCCCTTGTCGGGCCGGGGGCTGTGCTGCGGTGTCCGGGAGATCATTTTCACAGGGTAGCACGCCGGATACGCGAAAGGCAATGGGCAGGGGGGATTGCTCCCCCCTGCATGCGATGCTTCTACGTTGGTTAGTTGGGCCAGGCCACGGTCTTGGCCCCCGTCAGAGCGGTGGCGCCGCCCTTAGCGAACAGGGTGATGGTGATCGTTTGGGAACCAGCTGTGCCTGCGGGCTCAGAGTACACGATGTCATAGTCGCCGATGTTCGTCTTGAGCGCGGTCAGGTTCAGCAGCGTGGAGTTGCCCAGGTTGGACTGCATGCTGGTTGGCTTCGCATTGGTCTCCAGGATGTACTGGGCATAGGCCATGTTGAATCGGGCCGAGCCTTCGGACAGCGCGCCGTTCCAGGCAGCGGTCTGGGCCTTGCTGGTCATGTCAAAATACTTGGGCGTGATGACCGCGGCCAGGATGCCCAGGATGATGATGACGGCGATGAGCTCGATGAGGGTGAAGCCGCCCTGACGCTTAAATTTCTTCGTAAGATCCATTGTTATCTCTCCTTGGTGTGTCTCCCGGTACCGGGAAAAATGTTCTACTTCCTCTCCCGGGGACAGGCCCAGGGCACATTCACGAAAGACTAGCAAAACTTGTTCCACTTCGTCCAGAACCCCGCCCGGCCAGGCCCTGTTCAGCCCTGAAATGCCACGCAATTTATTTTAGCCCGCTCATGGCGTTCTGCATGATGCCAATCAGGGGCAGGAAGATGGCCAGGGCGAAGAAGCCCACCACCCCGGTGAGCCCCGCCACCAGCACCGGTCCGAGCAGTTCGCTCATCTTGGAGACCGAGTACTCCACCTCGTAGTCGTAATGCCGGGCGGCCTCCTTCAGCATCTCCTCCATGTTGCCGGTCTCCTCGCCGATGGTGATCATGGAGATCATCATGGGCGTGAACGAGGGGCAGGACCGGAGCGGGCCGGAGAGTCCCCGGCCCTGCTCCAGCTTCTCGCGCAGGTTGCGGAAGTCCCGCGCGATGTAATGGTTGCCGATGGTGCCGGTGAGGATGTCCATGGACTCGAGCACCGTGATGCCGCTGGACTGGAGGATGGCGAAGATGCTGGCGAAACGGGCCATGGCCGCCTTCTTGAACACCGGCCCGATGATGGGCACGCGCAGGAACAGGCCATCGCGGAAGATCTTCCCGCCCTCGGTGCGAAAATAGGCGGTAACCGCGAAGAAAATGCCGCCCAGCAGGATCAAGCCCACGTGCCAGTAGTGGGTCAGGCCGGCATAGATGCCCAGGCAGATGCGCGTGGGCAGGGGCAGCTCGACTCCGCTCTTGGCGAACATGGCCACGAACTGCGGCAGCACGAAGAGGATGAGCACGAAGAAGGCGATGACCAGGGCAGTCACGACCACCGCCGGATAGGTCATGGCGCTCTTGATGTCCTTTTTGACCTTGAACTCGTGGTCCACGATGTAGATCAGGCGTTCCAGGACCTCGGTCAGCGTACCGCTGATCTCGCCCGCGCGGATCATGTTGCAGTAGAGCTCGGAAAAGATGTTCTGGTGCTTGGAGAAGGCATTGGACAGGGTGGTGCCGCTCTTGATGTCCGCGGCGATGCTGACGATGGCGCCTTTAAGCTTTGGGTTCTCGGTCTGGGCCTCCAGCACGTCAAGCGACTGCAGCACCGCGATGCCAGCGTTGAGCATGGTCTTGAACTGCTTGGTGAACAGGATCAGATCCTGGGGCTTCACGCTCTGCATGCGCATGCTGAGCTGGGCCAACAGCCCGCCGCCGGCGCCCGCACCGCCCGGGGCGTTGGTCTCGGAGACCTGCGTGGGCATGAGCCCGCGCGCGGCCAGCGAATCCTGGGCCGCATCCAGGCTCTGGGCCTCGACCACGCCCGTGGTGTTGCCGCCGCTCCCGGTGATTGCTGCATACTTGTAGTAGGGCACGTCCGTTTCTCCTAAAGCATCACGGCCCCGGCGGCCTCTTCCAGGGTGGTCAGGCCCTGGGCCACCTTGGAAAGCGCGTCGGTCTTGAGGGTGCGCAGGGTCTTGGCCTGCACGCAGGCCTTGGCGATGTCCTTGGCCGTGGCGTTCTTCATGATCATGTCCTGGACCATCTCGTCCACCTGGAGCACCTCGTAGATGGCCAGGCGCCCGGCAAAGCCGCTCTGGTGGCAGGTGCGGCAACCAGAGCCGCGGCGAAACGAGAACTTTTCCAACAGGTGCTCGCCGATGCCGAAGGCCAGCAGCATGTCCTTGCGCGGCTGGTAGGGCTCGGAGCAGTGGGGGCAGTTCTTGCGCACCAGGCGCTGGCTGATGGAGGCCAAAAGCACCGAGGACACGAGGTAGGGCTGGATGCCCATCTCGATGAGCCTGGTGATGGCCTGGGCCGCGTCATTGGTGTGCAGGGTGGTCAATACGCGGTGGCCGGTGAGCGCCGCCTGCACGGCGATCTCCGCGGTCTCGGCGTCGCGCACCTCGCCCACCAGGATCACGTCCGGGTCCTGGCGCAGGATGCTGCGCAGGCCCGAGGCAAAGGTCATGCCCGCCTTGCGGTTGAGCTGCACCTGGCGCACCGTGGGCATGCGGTATTCCACCGGGTCTTCCAGGGTGATGATGTTGATGTCCGGGGTGTTGATGTGCTTGAGCACCGCGTAGAGGGTGGTGCTTTTGCCCGAGCCCGTGGGGCCAGCGGCCACGATGAGCCCGAAGGGCTTGATCACGGCGGCCTCGACCTTGGCGCGGTCCCCGGCCGAGAAGCCCACCTCGGACAGGTTCAGGCCCTGGGCGTTGCGCTCAAGCAAACGCAGCACCAGGTTCTCGCCATGCACCGTGGGCAAGGAGGACACGCGCACGTTGAACTCCCGGCGCTGGGTGACGAAGGTGAAGCGCCCGTCCTGGGGGATCTTGGACACGGCGATGTCCATGTTGCCCATGATCTTGAGGCGCGAGACCAGGGGCAGAAAGCTGGCCTTGGGCGGGGCCGGAATCATGCGCAGCTTCCCGTCGATGCGGAAGCGCAGCTGGATGCTCTCCTTCTCGGGGCTTAAGTGCACGTCGCTCGCGTGCTCGCGCACGGCCTGGCCCAGGATGGAGTTGACCATGCGGATGACCGGGGCCTGGGAGGCCTGGTCCTGGAGGGCGTCGATGGCGATGTCTTCCTTTTCCTCGCCGCCCACCTGGGTGGTGATGTCGCCGTCGTCGTCGGCCATGCCCTCGAACATGCCCTTCTGCTGCTCCCCGCCGCCGTAGATGGCGCGCATGAGCATCTCGAAGTCGTTCTCCGCGCACATCACCGGCTCCACCTCAAGGTTGGTGGAGATCTCCACGGCATCCAGGGCGTTGCCGATGATGTTGAGCAAGGCGCGGTGAACGCCCTCGGGATCGACAGGGATCGACGGCAGCCCCTCGCCCGGACTGCAATCGAGTTTGACGCCCAGTTCTTTGGCGCGCGGTCCGCACAGTTCGACGACCTCCTGCACCAACGCGTTGAGGTCGGTCACCTCGACCGCCGGC
>JANXYI010000107.1 GCA_025350085.1 Deltaproteobacteria bacterium | reverse complement strand
CGGAGCGCCCCGGCGCTCGGAGAGCACCTCGACCAGTTCCGGGCCGCCCGCGGCGTGGGAGAGCACGACGCGGCCGGGGATGTAGCGCCCGGGCCCATAGAACTGCGGCAGAAAGCTTTCCAGGGCGTCCGGGATGTCCGCCGTGCCCAGGCCGCGCCAGTGGAAGGTCTTCTGCTCCAGCAGCCGCCCGCCGCGCACAAACAGCACCCCCACTCCCAGGCCGTCTCCGGCCGTGGCCACGGCCAGCACGTCGCGGTCCAGGCTGTCGCGCAGCACCGAGGCCTGGCCTTCGAGGGTCTTGTCGATGGCGTTGATCTGGTCCCGGAGCCGGGCGGCCTCCTCGTAGCGCTGCTGCTCCGCGGCCTCGGCCATGCATTTGCGCAGGGCCCGCACCAACGCGCGCGAACGGCCGGACAAGAACTGCTCCACCCGCTCCACCATCTGCTGATAGCTGGCGCGGTCCACGTTCAGGCAGCAGGGGCCGAGGCATTGCTGGCCGAGCTGGTGGTACAGGCAGGGCCGCACGCGGTTCTTGAACATGCGGTCCGAGCAGCGGCGCAGGGGGAAGATGTCATTCACGAGCTTGAGCGTGGAGCGGGCCGCCGCGGCCGAGGAGAACGGCCCGAAATAGACCGAGCCGTCGCGCAGCACCTGCCGGGTCAGGGTCAGGCGCGGGTAGTCCGCGCGCTTGTCCAGGCGGAAGAGCAGCGAGCGCTTGTCGTCGCGCAAGACGATGTTGTAGCGCGGCCGGTGCTTCTTGATGAGGCTCTCCTCCAGGAGCAGGGCCTCCTTCTCGGAGGTGACGAGGAGTATATCTATATGATGGACCTTGGCCACGAGGGCGAGGGTCTTGGGCGAAAGGTCCGCGCTGGCGCGGAAGTAGGAGGACAGGCGCTTGCGCAGGCTGATGGCCTTGCCCACATAGAGGATGCGCCCGGAGGCGTCCTTCATAAGATAGACACCCGGCGTGTCGGGGTAGTCGGCAGGGGCAAAGGGCATCATCGAAGCGCTCCATGGGCTCTCGTCGGCCGGTGCCGTCTCGGACACGGGGCAGCCGCGGGCCGCATAATGAATGAGTGTAACGGAAAGCAGTTTCAGGGGAAAGAATATTTGTAAAGGCGGTATAAAAATTTTAACAAATTTCCGGGAAATGCCCTCAATTCCCTTGAAAAGCCTTCGGAGAGAAGCTAGAACAAAAAACGTAACGCGGCTCAGGCTCGTCTGGAACTCAAGCAAAGGAAGGAAGGATAAGGATGAACAAAAAATTTGCAGTGCTTCTGGTGCTGATGGCCGCCCTGGTTCTGGGTGCGGTCACCAGCGCCGCTGCGGCCGACATCAAAGCCAGCGGCTCCTGGCAGGTTGATGCCCAGCTGATCAACCAGTGGGACTTCAACAAGGTAACTGAGGACAAGACCTTCGACATTGGCCAGCGCTTGCGCACGGCCTTCAGCTTCATCGCCAACGAGAACCTGAAGGGCGTCATGGAGACCCAGATCGGCCCCATCTCCTGGGGCAATGGCGCCATGGGCATCGGCGCGGGCCGCACCCCGAACGTCACCACCGGCACCTCTGGCGCCAACGTGGCCGGCGACGGCAACCTCATGCTGCGCAAGGCCTACCTTGACTTCAAGTGGCCGAACACCAAGGTCAACTTCCTGGTCGGCTTCCAGAGCCTGTCCCTGCCCTCCGCTGTTGGCGGCGGCAGCCCGGTCCTGGACGACCACTTCGCCGCGGCCGCGGTTGTCCTGCCCGTCACCGACGCCATCTCCCTGGTCGCCGGCTACGGCCGTCTGCTCGATTCGAACGCCTACGGCGCCACCACCACCCTGAAGGGGCACGGCACCACCACCGACGTCGAGTTCCTGATCGGCAGCCTGGACTTCAAGGCCTTCAAGCTTGAGCCCTGGGTCGCCTATGCCGACGCCGGGCGCCAGACCGCAGGCGCTGGCGCTGGCGTCACCACCCTGGCCGGCTTCCAGTCTGCCAACAGCACCGCCAGCGAAGGCGTGCGCGCCTACTGGGGCGGCGCCGCCTTCACCATGACCGCCCTTGATCCCTTCAAGGTCATGGCTGACTTCAACTACGGCAAGGCCACCTACAACAACGGGAGCAAGGGCAGCTCTGGCCGTTCCGGCTTCCTGTTCGACGCCCAGGTCGACTACACCGGCCTGTCCATGATGACCCCGTCCGCCTTCTTCGCCTATTCCAGCGGCGAGAACGGCAACAGCACCAAGAGCTCCAAGGGCTCCGAGCGCATGCCCGTGGTCGGCACCCCCCAGAACTACGCCCTGGGCTCCTTCTGGCTGCAGGGCGGCGACTCCCAGTACGCCAGCCTGTACTCCTCCGACACCACCATGGGCTACTGGGCCCTGGGCGCGTCTCTTAAGGACATCAAGCTCATCGACAAGCTGTCCCACACCGTGAACCTGATCTACTTCAAGGGTACCAACAACGTTGACTACCTGAAGGAGAACACCACGGGCACCAACGCAGGCTACAGCAAGTTCTTGACCACCAAGGACTCGC
This sequence comes from Deltaproteobacteria bacterium, assembly GCA_025350085.1. Classification (GTDB taxonomy): domain Bacteria; phylum Desulfobacterota; class Desulfovibrionia; order Desulfovibrionales; family Desulfovibrionaceae; genus Humidesulfovibrio. The sequence continues at coordinate 440 of JANXYI010000107.1, read as the reverse complement.
TGTGGGAAGTGGACCTGAACAGCAAGTATCAGGTCTACGAAGAACTGACCCTGGCCCTTGAACTGGGCTACATCAACCAGAACTTCGACCAGAGCATTTGGCGGGCCACCGGCGGCGCCAATGCCAACCTCGTGACCAAGGACGCCTACAAGGCCGCCCTGCTGATGATGTACAGCTTCTAGTACAGATCCTGACGAGCCAGGCCACTGGGCCGACGCGCAAGCGTCGGCCCTTTTCTTTTGGAAACTGGGCCGGAAATGGGGCGGATACAATTTTTCATACGGTCAAGTTTTTTTAACTTTCGTCGATTTTTTTCTTGATTCTGACAAATGGGTAGGTTAAAGCTCTAGGTAAGAATGGCTTGGGCGTTCGCCCGCAACCGCAAAAGAGGGAAGGAAACCATGAAAAGATTGAGCATTCTCGTCGTCGCCATGCTGCTC
>JANXYI010000087.1 GCA_025350085.1 Deltaproteobacteria bacterium | reverse complement strand
CGGCCGGTCTCGCGCTCGAGGGCGCGCGCCCGGTTGCGGCGATCTACTCGACGTTCCTGCAGCGCGCCTACGACCAGATCGTGCACGACGTCTGCCTGCAGAACCTGAACGTGAATTTCTTCCTGGACCGCGCCGGGCTGGTGGGCGAGGACGGGGCCACGCACCACGGCGTGTTCGACATCGCCTACCTGCGCCACGTGCCGAACCTCGTGTTCATGGCGCCCAAGGACGAGGCCGAGCTGGCCCAGATGGTGGCGACCGCGCTGGCCCTGCCTGGCCCGGCGGCCGTGCGCTACCCGCGCGGGGTCGGACCCGGCGCGACCGTGCCCCAGGCTCCCGAGGTTTTGGACCTCTTGCCGCTGGGCCAGGGCGAGCTCTTGCGCGACGGCACGGACGCGGTCATCATCGCCCTGGGCTCGCGGGTCTACCCGGCGCTCGAGGGCGCGCAGGAACTGGAGGCCGAGCATGGCCTGTCCGTGGCCGTGTTCAACGCCCGGTTCATCAAGCCCCTGCCCGAGGCCCAGATTCTGGAGCTGGCCGCGCGTTTCCCGCGCATCATCACGGCCGAGGAAGGCTGCCTGGCGGGCGGCTTCGGCTCGGCTGTGCTGGAACTCCTGGCTGACCGGGGCCTGCTGTCCTGCAAGTCCACTGGCTGCCAGGTCCGCCGCGTGGGCGTCCCGGACCAGTTCATCGAGCACGGCACCTCGAAAGAGCTGCGCGCCAAGGTCGGCATCGACAAGAACGGCATCAAGGCCGCGGTGCTGGAAGTTGCGGGCAAGCCCTAGAAATACCCCAGACTCTTCAGGGTCTCCAACTGCCGCTCCTTGTCCGGGTCGCGGCCCGCGCGCTCGTCGGCGTCCGCTCCGGCGGGCCTTGTGCAGGGCACGCAGCCCAGCGACCGAAAGCCCTCAAGGTACAGCTCGCAAAAGGGCAGATTCTCGCCGGTAATGAACGCCCAGGCATCCATCTCGGTCCAGTCCAGGATCGGATTCACCTGCCAGTGTTGGGGACAGCCGCCCGCAGCATCAAACGTGGCTGCCCGCAGTTCCGCGTAGGGCCGGGCCAGCCGTGACGGGTGCTCGTCGCGCCGGATGCCGGTCAACAACGCCAGTGTGCCGGTGTAGGCGATTGCCTTGCAGAGCGGAATGATCTTCAGGTCGCGGCAGCAGGAGACCTTGTCCAGCGCCACGGGATAGGCGGACAGGTCCACCTGAGGCCGGGCGATGGTCAGGCCCACGCCCCAGTCCGCGCAGAGCCGGTCGCGCAGGGCCATGACTTGCGGGAACTTGCAGCCCGTGTCGATATTGATGGCCCGGAGCGGGCCGGAGTTGGCGCGCGCCAGCGCCTCGCGCCACAAAAACAGCGCCACGCCCGAGTCCTTGCCGCCGGTGTAGGCCACGGCCACGCGGGCCGGGGCGAATGCCGCCAGCACGGCGTCGAGCACTGTGTTGCTGCGGGCTAGCTTGTCCGCCAGGGGCGCGGCGGGCGCCAGGGGCGGCAGATTGTTCAGGGCGGCGAGGGACACAGAGGCTCCTGTTTGTTGAGCAATGCGGCCAGCCAAGGCTGCGCGGCCCACATTCGGGCGTTGGGGCCGAGGTTTTCGCTCGGCGGCCGCAAAAAAGCCTTGACGGCCCGGGCCGTACGGCTTAATCCTTCCTTCCTCGCAAGGGCTCGTAGCTCAGCGGATAGAGTGCCGGACTACGAATCCGTAGGTCGCAAGTTCGAATCTTGCCGGGCCCACCACGATAGATCAAGGGGTTGCAGTCGAAAGACCGCAGCCCCTTTTTCTATTGTTGCGCTCAGAGCCCCTTGCTCACAGATCAAACTCGCCGCTCTTGTAGATGACCCGTTGGCTGCCGTCGGCCAGCAGGGCCGTGACGGTCTTGTCCTCGGTGTTCACCAGGTCCCAGTGCAGGGCCGAGTCGTTGAAGCCGAGCTCCTTCTTGAGCCCTGCGTCGAGCCTGGCCTGGTCGCCGGAAAAGGTGTCGGCGTAAGAAGCGCCCACGGCCACGTGGCAGTTGCCAAAGGCCCCGCCGAAGTTCTCGTCAAAAAGCGTGTTGGCCATGAAGGCGTCGATGCGCGAGTGCCGCCGGTCGGTGAGGGAGAACTCGCCCAGCTGCGCCGCGCCCTGGTCCATGGCCAGCTGCTTCTGCACGAACTCCTGGCCCTCGTTTGCGGTGGCGGCCACAACGCGGCCGGCCTTGAACTCCAGGCGCACGCCCTGAACCCGGTTGCCCGAGCGGTACGACGGCTGGTCGGCATGGTACACGCCCTCGGTGCCGCGCCAGTCGGGCGAGAGGAAGATCTCGAAGCTCGGGATGTTGTGGCCCGAGACCCCCAGCCAGCGGCGCTGGTCCCCGGGCGTGACCGTGAGGTCGCAGTGCGCGGACTCGACCCGCAAGCTCTTGATGTCCAGCGCGCCCAGGGCCTGCTTGACCCGCTGGGCGTCATCGTAGACCCCGGCCCAGCGCGCGGCCGGGTCAGGGTCGTCCAAAAAGCAGGCGCGCTTGATGACCCGGGCATACTCCTCCATGCTCACGCCCGCGCAGCGGGCCTGCTCTGGCGTGGGGTAGGCGCAGAGCGTCCAGCCGAAGGCGCCGGTCTGTTCGCGGCCCTCCATGATCTCGCGCAGGAACTTGCGCGCCACGGCAGCCTGGCCGATCTTGGCCGGGTCCGTGCCGGCCAGGTGCGTCAGCGACGAGGGCGCGATGAGCGAGATCAGGCCCGAGAGATTCTGCATCAGCTCGCGGTCGCCGGGCGGCACGGTCTTGATCTGCGCGTCCGAGCCCTTGCCGTAGAAGGAGACCTCCATGCTGCTGGTCAGGTTCTGGCGCACCACAGGTACCATGCCTTCGTCGATGAGCAGGTCGAACACGGCCTCGGCGAGCTCGGTGGCCAGCGGGTCGAAGCGCAGCAGGATGAGCTCGCCGGGCTGGTAGGGGGTGTTGCGCGCGGTGCAGAGCCCCCACCAGAGGGTTCGGGCGTATTTTTTGAGTTCGTCGGTGCTGAACATGGGGGCTGCCTTGGGAGCGGATTTCCGGCCGGGCCGGATACTTTGAGCATAGCCCAGGCCGCGGCGAAGCTCAACCAGCCGCTATTTCGCGAGTTGGCGTGAGAAGCTGCGCTTTGGCTTGACACGCGGCGCTGGGTGGATATATCAGCAACCCCGGAGCCTGCGCGCTCGGACGCTTGCCCGCATAGTGCGAGAAAAACGGCGCCTGGCCCTCCGGCTCTTCCCCCAGCGGGGAGGGACACGGACGGGGCTGACGATACATCCTATTTTTACACACTTGGAGGGTACAATGGGCTACAAGGTTACTGTCGACATCGACAAATGCATCGGCGACGGCGAGTGCGTGGACGTTTGCCCGGTGGAAGTCTACGAGCTGCAGGATGGCAAGGCCGTTCCCGTGAACATGGAAGAGTGCCTGGGCTGCGAGTCCTGCGTGGAAGTCTGCGAGCAGGACGCCATCACCATCGAGGAAGAGTAGCATTTAAGCAGCTTCGGCTGATCGGGCGGGGGCGGCCTTGCGCCGCTCCCGTCCATTTTTCGCAGCGCAGCGCACCAGCCCTCGCCCCCTCGTCCCCTCGTTTCGATCGGGCCGGGCTGGGCCTGGCCGGGTTTGGCCCCGGCGGTGCACTGCGGAGCGTCCGCCTGCTGGTGGCGGCTTGGCGCCGGGTGAACCCGGCTTTTTTGTATGCGCCGGACCCCTTTACACAGGCCCGGTGCAGCCTCATATTCCCCTGGCGCCGTCGAGCCTTGAGCCCCCTGCCCGAGACGGCGAACTATCGCTGAGGAGTCCTGCATGGCCCTTGATTTCAAGGAATTTTTCGACAAGTACGCGGCGGTCATCAACGAGGCCGACCAGGTCTTCAACACCGTGCGCGCGCGCTATGCCGAGAATGTGCGCTGCGAGAAGGGCTGCTCCGACTGCTGCCACGCCCTGTTCGACCTGACCCTGGTGGAAGCGCTGTTCCTGAACACGGCGTTTGGCGCCCGCTTCAAGGGCAAGGAGCGCAACCAGGTGCTCACGCGGGCCGACGAGGCCGACCGGCTGGTGCACCGCCTGAAGCGCGAGGCGTACAAGGCCGTGCAGGAGGGTAAGAACGCCCAGGACATCCTGCTGGAGATGGCCAAGGTCCGTGTGCGCTGCCCGCTGCTCGACGACGAGGGCCTGTGCGTGATGTACGACGTGCGCCCGGTGACCTGCCGCATCTACGGCGTGCCCACGGCCATCGGCGGCGAGGCCCACACCTGCGGCAGGTCCGCCTTTGAGAAGGGCAAGGCCTATCCCACGGTGTACCTGGACCGCATCCAGGATCGCCTGTACGCCCTGAGCCACGAGCTTTCCGCCAGCCTGGGCTCGCGCTACAAGGGCCTGGGCGAGGTCCTGGTGCCCGTGTCCCTGGCGCTTTTGACCGAATATTCCGAGGACTACCTGGGCCTCACCAAGCCCAAGGCCGAGGCCAAAGCCCCGGCCAGTGCCGGGGACGCCAAGGCAGTTGCCAAGTCCAGCCTGGCCGCCAAGCTCGCGGCCGGGAAGGGCAAAAAGAACCTGGCCGAGTGTTCCGGCTGTTCGCCGGAGACCAAGCAGGGCGGCTGCGCGGGCTGCGCGCCCAAGAGCTTCACCATCGGCCAGGCCCCGGCCCGTCCGGCCAGGAAGCCTGCCGCCAAGAAGCCTGCGGCCAAGGAAACGGCGAAGCCGGTGGCCAGTGAAACGGCGAAGTCGACGGCGAAGAAGCCAGCCGCTGCCGCGAAGAAGCCTGTGGCGGCCCAAAAGGCGGCGAAGTCGGACGCAGCCAAGAAAGCTAAGGGCTAGCGCATGGAGCAGATGTACACCCCGGAGCAGATCGAGGAGCAGAAGCGCGCCATGTACGAGCGCATGGCGCCCCGGCGGCGGCGCTTCGTGGACCGCATCGGCTACGAGAACTGGGACCCCTTCCAGGCCCCGTTCGACCCCATCGACATCCGCACCGACCGGATGGGCTTCACGGCCCACGAACTTTTGAACAAGTATTTCAAGACGCTGCCCTCCATCCCGGACCCGGACTACATGCAGACGCTCTCGGAGTTCATGGTCCTTCTGGTCATGAACATCGAGAAGGTCCGGCCCATCCTGGAGTTCAGCGACTGGTACAACGCCCTGCTGAAAGAGCGCGGCGTGAGCCTAAAACCATTGTCCCCAAAGGGCGAGACGCCCCGGAGTAACCAGCCATGAGCGAAGAGCCGAAATACAACAACGTCGACGAGTACATCGCCACCCTGAAGCAGCAGCTGGTGAGCTCCCCGGAGTGCGGCAACACGCACTACAACCTGGGCGTGGCCTACCTGTCCAAGCGCGAGTACATGGACGCCGAGCAGTGCTTCCGCGAGGCCGTGGCCAACTCGCCCAAGAATGCCGAGGCCTACGTGCAGCTGGGCGGCATCTGCCTGGAGCGCGGCGACCTGGAAGGCTGCCTGAACTTCAACCGCATCGCCACGCAGCAGCGCCCGTTCTTTGCCGTGCCCTGGGGCAACATCGGCTTCGTGCTCCTGCAGCTGGGCGATTCCGAAAAGGCCATCCCGGCCCTGCAGAAGGCCATCAAGTACGACCCGAACTTCGTGCAGGCCATGGCCACCCTGGGCAGCGCCTTCTTCTCGCGCGGCGAACTGGACGACGCCCTGGCCCAGCTCAAGAAGGCCGTGGAGCTGCAGCCCATGTTCGGTCCGGCCTGGAACAACCTGGCCCTGGTCCAGGCCGAGCTGGGCGACTGGGGCGCGGCGGCCGAGTCCGCGAAAAAGGCTCAGGACTCCGGCTACGAGGTGCCCCAGGCCTTTTTGGACGAGATCGCCCAGAACCAGAAATAGGCTGCCCGGCCTATCCCGCGAACCCAGGCGCTCGGGCGCGGGCTCCTGGATGACGGAGTCCGCATGGCCCATTCCCGCGACCTCAAGCGTCAGACGCGCGCGCTGCTGGCCGACAACGGCTGGGCCGCGCGCCTGCCCGAGCTCGACGCCCTGCCTGCGCGCCGCCTCATTGGTCCGCTGTTCTCCCTGCTGCTCGACCCGTCGGAGTCCGTGCGCTGGCGCGCGGTCGAGGCCTTTGGCCGCACCAACGCCCGTCTGGCCGAGAGTTGCGAGCCCGGCGAGGGCCTGGAGGCCGCGCGCGTGGTCCTGCGCCAGTGCCTGTGGCGGCTGAACGAGGAGTCT
>JANXYI010000083.1 GCA_025350085.1 Deltaproteobacteria bacterium | reverse complement strand
TTTCCGAGGCCGAGGCCATGCGCGCGCGCCTGGCCGAGACCGGCTCGCGTCTGACCGAGGCGCACCGCTCCGAGGAGGCCGAAATCCAGGCCCGCCTGGCCCAGGCAGCCAGCGCGCTCACGCAGTCCCAGGAGCGCGTGGCCGTCCTGGAGGCCGAGCAGCGCGCGGCCCAGCAGAACATTGAGGGCCTGTCCGCGCGGCTGGCCGAGCAGGAGGGCCTGCACAGCTTCAAGGACGAGCGCCTGCGCGAGCAGTCCCGCACCGTCATCGAGTCCCAGGAGCTGCTGGTCCGGCTGGGCGCAACCAAGGACGAGATCGCGGCCCGGGCCCAGGCGGCCGAGGCCGAGCGCGCCGGACTGACCGCCGAGCTGGCGCGTCTCCGGCAGGAACTGGCCGAGGCCAGCGCCCAGCGCGACGAGCAGTCCGGAAAGGGCCAGGCCATAGCGGGTGAACGCGACAGCCTGGCCGCGCGCCTGATCCAGACGGCCAATGCCCTGGACGCGGCCACCCGCCAGGCCCAGGACGCGACGAGCGCCTACGACGCCACCGTCGGCCTGCTGTCCACGCACCTGAACCTGACCGCGGACGCCGTGGCCGCCGTGGACGCGGGCGGCCTGGTCACGGCCTGGAACCCGCGCTTCCCGGAACTCTTCGGCTTGACCGAGGCCGACCGCGCCGGGGGGCTGACGGCCATTCTGCCGCGCCTGGCCGCACACCTGCAACGCCCCGAGGACTTTCTGGCGCGCGTGGGCGCGCTCCTCGCCGACCCGGCCTTGAGCGAGCAGGACCTGATCCTGGCCACCACCACGGGCCAGACCCTGGTCTTCGGCTGCCATCCGACCACAGCTCCGGGCACAGCCCCGGGGGGGGCTGCCGGGCGGCTGTTCAACTTCCGCGACGTGAGCCTGGAGCGCGACATGGAAAACCTCGTGCGCGAGATCGAGAGCATCACGCGCTACGAGCTGGGCCAGTCCCTCACGGCCTTCATCCTTCTGCCCGAGGAGCTTCTGGGCGACCCGGCAGTGACCCCGGACCAGGCGGCCAAGCTCACCATCATCCGCGACTCCGGCTTCCGCATCGTCAATACCGTGAACATGGCCGTGGACATCTTCCGCATGGAGCGCGGCCTGTACCAGATGCCGCCGGGCCGCAGCCTGGACCTGGCCGTGGTGGCCCGCCGCGCAGCCAAGGACGTGGGCCAGCTCGCCGCCAGCCGCCACATCGAGCTGGAGCTGCTGCTGGGCGGCTCGCCCCTGCCGGGCGACGCCAGCCTGCCCGGCCCCGGCGACCCCATCCCGGCCCACACGCTGGCCCTGAACCTGCTGCGCGACGCCCTGGAGGCCGCACCCCGGCAGTCCAGCGTCCAGGCCGCGCTCAGCACCGACGAGGCCGCCAAGGTCCTGTGCCTGGACATCACGCGGCCCGGCACCATCGGCCCGGACGAGCAGGCCCGATTCTTCGACAAGCCCGTGGCCGCCAACACCGACAACGGCGACGGGCTGGCCCGCGCACGCTATGCCGCCCGGCTCATCGCCAGCTCCTTCGGCGGCATCCTGAGCGTCAGCACCACCCCCGAGACCACCACCCTGTCCCTGCGCCTGCCGAAAACCTGAAGAGCAAGACAATAGCCTCCGGCGGCCAAGGGGCCTAAGGCCCCTTGGAACCCCCGTAGGGTGACTAGGGAAAGCTCTGCCGTGCAGAGGGGGCAAAAAAAATGGAAAAGGGATGACGCGAGCGCCCGAAAGATGCTATGGCGTTGAGAATGGAGGTGCCCCTATGGCAACATCAACAGGAACCCAATTGGCTCAAGGCATCCGGCAGAAGCTGGCGGAACTCAAGCAGGCCTGCGCAGGGCTCGACGAGGCCACGGCCTCCCGCGCGCCTGCCGGGCGATGGTCGCCCAAGGAGATCCTGTCCCACCTCTGGGGGCCGGAGGGCACCGGCCATCTGCCCATGCTCCAGGCCTTTGTACAGCAGGACATGCCGACGCTTGAGATCGACCCTGGCAACTCGTACTTCTCCGAGGAGCGCTCGCGGATGACCATGGCCCAGCTCCTGGCCAAGGTCGAACAGGAATATGACGGTATCGCCCGCTTTGCCGAGGGACTCTCGGCGGAGCAGTTGGAGCGCAAGGCGCACATCCCGATCTTCAAGGAGTCACCGCTGGGCGAATATCCGTCGCTTGGGGGCCTGCTCGGCGGGCTGGGGACGTACCACGTCCAGTTCCACATCGACCACCTGCGCGAGATCCGGCAGGCGCTTTCGGCCGGATAAGGATTCTCTCGGGGGGCATGATGCCCCCCGAACCCCCTCATTGCGCCGAAAGGGCTGTTTCAGGAGG
>JANXYI010000081.1 GCA_025350085.1 Deltaproteobacteria bacterium | reverse complement strand
CCCGCGGGCAGCGCCAGCGCCTATGCCCGGCCGCTCGACCAGCGCCACACGGTGAAGACGCGCCTGGTGCAGCCCGAAGCCAAAGCCATGGACCACGGCCCGGCGCTGGACATCGTGCAGGCCACGCGGGACTGCCTGCTGGACCTGCTGGGGCCCTTTGAACAACCCACCCTTGGCGCGGGCATCGAGTCCGTGGACGTGGTGCTCGGCGCGCACCTTTCGGCGCAACGGGGCGGGGAGCGTGTGGCGCTGCCGCTGACCGGCGCAGGGCTCGACCTTGACGTGCCCATCACCTAGTCCGCGACAGGCCCTGGACAGAAGCCCTGACACCAGCCCTGACACTAGAAGGACAACAAGCACATGACTTCTTCCCTGACCCAGCCGCCGATCTCCGACCGTCCCGTCCGCGTGGCGCTCATCGGCGCAGGCAACATCGCCCGCCAGCACCTGACCGCACTTCACTGCGTGCCGGAGCTTGAGGCCGTGGGCCTGTGCTCGCGCACCAGGGCCCGGGCCGAGGCCTTGGCCGCGGAATTCGGCGTGCCCCTGGTGGCGGACAGCGTGGCCGAACTGGTGGAGCGCGCCCGGCCCGAGGCCCTCATGGTCCTGGTCTCGCCCCAGGCCATGGTCCCGGTGGCCCTGTCCTGCCTGGACTTCGGCCTGCCGCTGTTTCTGGAGAAGCCCGTGGGGCTGAGCGTGGCCCAGGCCGAGGAGGTCGCCCAGGCGGCCTCCAATGCGATGGGGGGCAAGGGCGTGCCCAACATGGTCGGCTACAACCGCCGCCACTACTCCATCTTTCAAAAGGGGCTCGGCAAGGTGCTGGAGCGCGGGCGGCTTCTGGCCGTGCATGTGGAGGGCAACGAGCGCATGCCTGCGGTGCGCGCCACGGGCCGGTTCTCGGACGAGGTGCTGCGGGCCTGGGTCTTTGCCAACGCCACGCACACCATCGACCTCTTGCGCCATTTCGGCGGCGAGCCCGAGGAGATCTGCGCCTTTGCGTCCAGTCTGCACGAGCCCCTGGGCGACCAGTTTGCGGCGGCCCTGCGCTTTCCGGGCGGGGCGCTCGGCTCCTACACCGGCAACTGGCATTCCCCGGGCGGCTGGGCCGTGGTCCTGAAGGGCGAGGGGGTCACGGTTGAGTTCCGGCCGCTGGAGACCTGCCGCGTGACCTACGCCGACGGCAGCGTGGAGGCCCTTGAGCCCGACGCCGACGACGCGGCCGCGAAACCCGGGTTTTCCGGCCAGCTCCGGGCCCTGGCCGGGCTTGCGCGCACGGGCCTGCTCGCCCCGCCCTCCCAGGACCTGTCCGGCGCGCTCTTGACCATGCGCCTAGCCGAGCGGCTCAGCGCCCCGGTGCGGCCGCTGCCCTAGACCCGCCAGTCCTCTGCGCGGCAGGCCGCAACCGGCCGTTGCCCAGCGCCCGGTGCCGCCGCCGTAATCCGCCCAATATAGTAGGAATAGTGGGGCTGATTGACAGCCCGGCCCTGGCCGACGTAATCTTTATAGTATTGTGAAAGCTCTTGACCTGAGGAGCGGGGGCTTCGGCCCTCGGCCCGGGGACGGAGCAGAGGAGCATGATGCAGCAGGGCAACGATCCCCCAATGCGCCCGCGCATCCTGCTGGCCGAGGACGAGTCCGTCATCGCCATGCAGATCGAGGAGCTCATCGAGGCCGAGGGCTACGAGGTGGTGGGCCTGGCGGGCACCGCGGCCGAGGCCGTGCGCCTGGCCACCCGCCTGCGGCCCGATCTGGTGCTCATGGACATCGTCATGCCCCCGGAGCCGGGCCAGGACGGCGGCATGGACGGGATCGACGCCTGCGCCCTGATCCAGCGCGACCTGCACATCCCGGTGGTGCTCCTGACCGCCCACGGCGAGGAGCATTTCCTGCGCCGCGCGCGCACGGCCCTGCCCAGTTCCTATCTGCTCAAGCCCTGCCAGAACACCCAGATCCGCGCCGCTGTGGAGGTGGCGCTGGCCATGCGCGCCCACCACGACCCTGCGGCGGGCTTCCGCCTGCGCGAGGCCCATCACCGCATCAAGAACAGCTTCTCGCTCCTGCACGGCATGTTGCGCATGCAGCAGATGCAGGTTGAGGACCCGGACGCGCAGCGCTCCCTGGCCGATGCCGGGGCGCGCGTGCTGGCCATGGCCAAGGCCCACGAGACCATGTCCCACCCGGACCAGGTGGCCGGGAACGGCGCCGGGGCGTTTATCGAGAAGCTGGCCCAGAGCCTGTTCGAGGCCAACACGCCCCAGGACCGGGACGGCCACCTGCGCCTGGACGTGGCTGCGGACGGGGTGAACGTGGAGTCCGTGCGGCTGGTGCCCTGCGGCATCTTCCTGGCTGAGGCCATGGCCAACGCCCTCAAGTACGCCTTTCCGGACGGCTCGCCCGGGGTGATCCGCGTGGTCCTCAAGCCCGACGGCGACCACGCCGTGCTGGAGGTCTCGGACGACGGGGCCGGGCTGCCGGGCCATCCGGAGGAACTGGGGCGCAGTTCCTTTGGCCTGCAGTGCCTGCAGGCCGCGGCGCAGCAGCTGGGCGGGGTGCTCGACATCCAGAGCGCGCCCGGCCAGGGCAGCCGTTTCTCCGTGCGCTTCCCGCGGATCAAGGCCTAGGCCTCGCCTCGGCTGACGGGCCTCGGGCTACCAGAGCCTGTCGGCGTAGACCGTGGGCAGGCCCTGCTCCACGATGCGCGCGGCAGTGCGCGCGATGTCGTAGGCCACGAAGCGCACCTCAAGACGCCCGGCGCCGGGCTCCCAAATGAGATACTTGGCCCTGTTGTTGCCGTCGCGCGGCTGGCCCACGCTGCCCGCGGTGATGATGTGCCGCGCGTCCATGTTCAGGGTCAGCAGGCCCTTGCCCAGGCGTTTACGCACGATGCGCCCGGACCCGGGACTGAAGCTGATGCGCTCCAGCTCGTGGGTGTGCCCGGCAAAGCAGAGCTGATTGGGGTACAGGGCAAAGGTCTCGCGCAGGGCGGCCGCGTCCAGCTCGTAGAGATATTTGCTCACCAGTCCCGGCGGGCAGCCGTGCACGAAGAGCGCGCCGTGCGCCGTGAACGTGCGCGGCAGGGTGCGGAAGTACATCAGCGACGCGTCGGACAGCAGCTCGCGCGTGCGGTCCAGCGCCTTTTTCGCCTGGGGGTTGAACCAGTTCCGGGCCTGGGCCTCCACCAGGCCCAGCTCGTGGTTGCCGAGCACCGAGGCCACCCCGCGCTCGCGCAGGAGCTGGACGCAGGCCTCGGGCTCCGGGCCGTAGCCCACCATGTCGCCCAGGTTCAGGATCTCGCCCGCGCCCTGGGCGCCTAAGTCCGCCAGCACGGCGACAAGCGCTTCCAGGTTGCCGTGCACGTCGGAGATGACGGCCACGCGCTGCGGTATTGCTTGGGTCAGGACTTCTGCCATGCCTCAAGGCTACATCAGCCGTGAGGGGGATGCAACCCGGCCTTGCCCTGCGCCATTTTTTGCGGCAGAACACCCGGAAGGCTGCCATCCCCGCCCCTGACCCGGATTTGACCCGCCGGGCCGGGTGCTTCAACCCCTGCACCTGTGGGAACCAAGCCGCATGGCCAAGCTCAAGACCCTGCTCCTGCACCCCGACCCCGCTGTCCGGCGCGACCTGCGCCGCGCGCTGGAGGATGCGAACTTCCTCCAGGTGCTGGGCGAGGCGGTCAGCGCCTTCGAGGCCATGGAGCTGCTTGAGGCCATCCCCTACGGCGCGCTGTTCCTGGCCGTGGACCTGCCCGGCGGGGTCTCGGGCCTGGAGCTGGCGCAGATGCTGGCCGGCCGCAAGAACAAGCCCGCCCTCATCTTCCTGGCCGCGGCCGAGGCCCAGGCCTATGCCGCCTTTGAGCTGGGCGCCACGGACTACCTGCTCTGGCCCGCTGTGGACGACCGCATGCAGAAGACCCTGGCCAAGCTCTCGGAGTTCAAGGCCCGCTTCCGCGAGGTGCCCATGCCCGACAAGTGGGCCGAGGCCGCACCGCCCAGTGGCGCCGACGTCTGGGCCGAGGGCGAGGGGGAGACCGTGTCCCTGCCGTTGGAGGACGACGAGCAGGACCACTTCCTGTCCGCCCTCAAGCAGGCCTGGGACACCAACCAGCACCGCACCCCGGAGATCGAGAAGCTGGCCGTCTCCCAGGACGGGCGCATGTACCTGGTGCCGTACAGCCAGATCGTTTTTGTGGAGGCCTATGAGGACTACTCGTACGTCAACACCGCGAACCAGAAATACCTGACCTCGTACCGGCTGAAGTACCTGGAGGAGCGCCTGGCCCCGCACCGCTTCTTCCGCGTGCACCGCAAGTACCTGGTCAACTTGGACATGGTGACGGAGATCGCGTCGCTTCCGGGCAGCAACTTCATGCTGCGCACGGCCGGGCGCACGCGCATCGAGCTGCCCATCAGCCGCCGCAGGCTGGCCAGCCTGAAGCAGGTGCTGGGCTTCTGACGTCGCGGGGGCCCGGGGTCGGCGTCCGTTCGCCAACCCTTAGCCGCCGTACGCCGAATATTTCCGGCCCGGGCCCTGCGCATGGTGTACATGCTGGGCAGGCGGGTCCGAGGCACAGCAGGGGATTTCCCCGGCGCGCCCGAGGAGGACAGACATATGGATCACTCCGGCACACTCGAGAGCCTGGCCCAGGAGCTGCGCGTCTTCAGGCCGCTGCCGCAGCTGGTCATCGAGGCCAACGTGAACCCCCAGGAGCTGGAGGCCTTCCGCCGCCAGGCCAGCCATGACCCGCTGGGCTACTGGGAGGAGGCCGCCGACGAGCTGGACTGGTACAAGAAGTGGGACCAGGTGCTCGACGAGAGCAATGCGCCCTTCTACCGCTGGTTCCCGGGCGCGCGCTGCAACATCGTATACAACGCGCTCGACCGGCACATCGAGACCGCCAACAAGAACAAGCTGGCGCTGATCTGGGAAGGCGAGCCCGGCGACAGCCGCAAGTACACCTACTACGAGCTCTACCGCGAGGTGAACCGCTTCGCCAATGCCCTGCGCACGCTGGGCGTCAGCAAGGGCGACCGCGTCATCATCTACATGCCGCCCCTGCCCGAGGCCGTCATTGCCATGCTGGCCACGGCCAAGATCGGGGCCATCCATTCGCTGGTCTTTGCCGGGTTCTCGGCCAAGGCCCTGCGCGGCCGCATCCGCGACGTCAAGGCCAAGGTCGTCGTCACGGCCGACGGCTTCTACAGAAACGGCCAGATCATCCGCCTGAAGCAGACCGTGGACGAGGCCCTCGTGGGCTCCTGCGCCGACTGCGTGGATTCCATGGTCGTGGTGCACCGCGCCAAGGTCGACACCGACATGCTCGACGGCCGCGACTTCTGGTACGACGACCTGGTGCGCCGAGAGCGGCCCGAGTCGCCCACCGAGGTCATGGACGCGGGCGACACGCTGTTTCTGCTGCACACGAGCGGCACCACGGGCGAGCCCAAGATCGTGTCCCACTGCCACGGCGGCTACATGGTCGGCGTACATAGGACGCTGAACCACGTCTTTGACATCAAGCCCACGGACATCTTCTGGTGCACCGCGGACCTTGGCTGGGTCACGGGCCACAGCGCCGTGGCCTACGGGCCGCTTCTGGCCGGCACGACCACGCTGCTCTACGAGGGCCACCCCAACTACCCCCAGGCCGACCGCATGTGGCACATCGTCTCCAAGTACGGGGTGACCATCTTCTACACCGCGCCCACGCTCATCCGCATGCTCATGCGCTTCGGGCCGCAGTACCCGCGCCAGCACGACCTCTCCACCCTGCGCCTGCTCGGCAGCGTGGGCGAGCCCATCGGACCCGAGACCTGGCTCTGGTTCTACCGCCACATCGGCCGCGGCGAGTGCCCGCTGCTCGACACCTGGTGGCAGACCGAGACCGGCATGTTCATGATCTCGCCCCTGCCCATTTCGCTGCTCAAGCCCGGCAGCGTGGGCAAGCCCCTGCCCGGCGTGGAGGTGGACATCGTGGACCGCGAGGGCAAGAGCGTGCCCCCGGGCAAGGGCGGCCTGCTCGTCATCACCAAGCCCTGGCCAGCCATGCTCACCGGCATCTACAACGACAAGGGCGGCGACGAGACGGGCGACGGCGGGAAGAGCGGCGCTGGCGACCGCTACCGCGCAGCTTTCTCGCGCTTTCCGGGCAAGTACCTGGCGGGCGACGTGGCCAAGCGCGACGAGGACGGCTACCTGTGGATACAGGGCCGCGCCGACGACGTGCTGAACATCGCCGGGCACCGCCTGGGCACGGCCGAGATGGAGAACGCCTTCCGCTCGCACCCGGCCGTGGCCGAGGCCGCCATCATCGGCGTGCCGGACAAGATCAAGGGCGAGGCCGCGAAAGCCTTCATCATCCTGATCCAGGGCGCGGAGCCCTCTGACGACCTGATCCTGGACCTCAAGCACCACATGCGCAAGGAGCTCGGGCCCGTGGCGGTGATCAAGAGCATCGAGTTCCGCACCACGCTGCCGCGCACGAGAAGCGGCAAGATCCTGCGCCGCCTGCTCAAGGCCGAGGAGCTGGGCGCGGAGCCGGGGGACTTGTCGATGCTGGATGATACGGAATAGGGGAAAGACGTTCCGCAGGCATGGAACCCCCCATGTAGGCGAAGGGCCGGGTCGAGTGAAACTCGATCCGGCCCTTCGCTGTTGCAGCGGGGGTCGAGCGCCGTGAAGCAGCCGGTGTCGGACTACGGGCTAGAAGTCGTAAAGCTTGCTGACATAGAATGCGCTCACCCGATCGCCGACAAACCAGACATCAATCATGTGATCAACCCCCCCGAGCTTGCTCTCCACGCCCTTCGGCCAGTGCCAGCGGGCGATGAGGAACTCGGGTGTAAATTGAAAATCCCCGAGCGCGCCATATTCGTACGCGTTTGTTCTCTTCCACAAGGGCTTGCCCAATACCGCCTCCACCTCGGCGCGCGTCAGGCCCAGTTTGAGCCCGCTTTGCGTGGCCAGCCCGGCATGGATGCCCGGGGAGGGGACAAAGTGCTTGAGGTACGGACGGTACTCCTTGGGCAGCCCGGCAGGGCTTGAGCAGACCTGAAAACCAGTCACGTAGTCGGGGTTGTCCAGACAGGTGTTGCCCATCACCGCCACGACGACGGTGCTGTCGCCTGGCCGGGCCGAGACGTAGCCGAACGAACGCGCGCATCTGCGCCAGTCCGGCAGGCGCTTGGCCGGACCGAGGATCGCAAAGAGCGTCGCCGTGGTTTCGTCGCCTGCGCGCAGGGTGGCGTTGCCCGCCTCGCCAAAACCCGTCAGCACCACGTGCGCGGGGTTGAGCAGGCGCTCCAGAATGGCCT
>JANXYI010000272.1 GCA_025350085.1 Deltaproteobacteria bacterium | reverse complement strand
CTCGGCAACGAGCTGTTCCTGCTCCACGGGCCACTCCCGGTTCTTGATGCGCGGCAGGATGGGCAAAAGGCTCGGCTGGAAGGGCGTGTTGGTGGAGAACATGCCGCGCACCAGGGCGGCCTCGACGCTGCCGTTCCCGGCAATGAGCGCGCCGGCCTGCTGCACGAAGCGGGCGGAGTCCGTGGGCTCGTCCAGGCCCTTGAAGGCGCGGCCCATCTCCTCCAGGCTTACCTTCCCCAGATCGCGCCAGATCTCGGTGCGGAAGGCCGGCAGGGCGTGGCTGGGGCACTGGGCCGGGGTGTGGTTCTTGAGCCCGCAGTAAAAACAATCCGTGAGCGTTCCGGCCAGCCAGCGCCTGGGCAGGGGCACCTCGATGGAGGCCTGGCCGCCCTGCCCCTCATCGCCCCGGAAGCTGACGTTGCACCAGGAGTCCATGTTCTCCTGGTCGCCGCCGTAGCTGATCTCGTTGACCTTGAAGGCGTCCACCAGGGAGAAGGCGTCGCGGTAGCGCATGTGCAGAAAGTCCGGGGTCAGCCGGTTCCAGTCCAGGCCGAAGCGGTTGGGCAGATCCATGGAGAAGGACATGCCCTTCTGCTCGATGATGGCGAAGACGCAGGGCCAGTAGGCGCGCTGGGTGCTCTTGAGCTCGTTTAAGAGCGTGGAGACCTCCACGCAGTACAAGCGCAGCTGGCGGAAATTTTCCAGCGGAAAGATGACAAAGCCCAGGGCGTCGTCTGAGAGGTAGCGAATGCCCAGGCGCTGGAACACGGCCTGGACCTCGGCGAAGAAGGCGCGCCAGCCCGCGATGGCCTCGCGCTCGCCCAGGCGCCCCAGGGGCCGGATGACCCCGAACCAGTCCGCGGGCGACTCGTAGTCCAGGCCCTGGTCGGCCACCAGGGGCAGCCAGCCGGACCCGGACAGCCCCTGCATGGTGATCATGGTGCCGAGCGTGAGTCCGGTCACGGTCTTCACGGACTCGATGAACTTGGGGTGCACCAGCACCTCCAGGTCCTCGGACACGTCGGCCTGCTGGCGGGTGAGTTCGCGCGAGATCGAGACCGAAAGATTCAGGTCATAGCCCACCAAGGCGGTGACGGGCACCACCTGGCAGAACAGCGGCAGGGCATTCAGCTTGGACCAGATCTGCAGCTTGGCCAGGGCGCGGAAGACCTCGGGCGTGAACGAGATCCAGAAGCCCTGGCAGGGGTCCTCCACGAGCTGCACCAGGCCGTGGTCGCGCAGGGTGTGGCCTATGGCATTGTTGAACGAGCCGGACCAGACCAGCCACAGCCCGTAGCCGGAGCTGATGAGCCGCGCCTGGGCGATGTTCGGCAGTCTTTGCAACAGCGTCGAAAGCGTGTACATTTCCTCTCCAAGGGCAGTCTCTACCGGAGGTCATACATGGACATAAGCCAGGCCATCGCAGAACTCAAGAAAACTCCGGGCTTCACCGAGAACGTGGGCATGATCCTGGTGCACAACGGCGTGGTGCGCGGCTGGTCGCGCAAGGACCACAAGCCCGTCAGCGCGGTCGAGATCACCCCGGACAATGCAAAGATCCAGGCCCTGTGCGCGGAATTCGAAAAACGTCCGGGCATCTTCCGGGCCGTGGCCGAGGCCGAGGGCGGCGTCAAGCACCCCGGCGACGACGTGCTCTTCATCATCGTGGCCGGGGACATCCGGGAGAACGTCAAGGCCGCGCTCTCGGAGCTGCTCGACCGCATCAAGAGCGAGACCATCAGCAAACGCGAAATCCTCGCCTGAGGCCCGGGCAATCCGCGCGAACCGTCCCCACAACCCTGATCGGCAGCCCCGGCGCGGAGCATAAGGTCCAGCATGGTCATTTTCCAGGTCGTCAACGTCCGCTGGTTCAACGCCACCGCCTGGTACGCCCTGTACCTAAGCCGCCTGCTTAGTGAGGCCGGGCACACGGTCGTGGTGCTGACGCTCAAAAACACCGAGAGCCACGCCAAGGCCCTGGAATGGGGCCTGGATGCCCGGCCCGTGGACCTGAACAGCGCCAACCCCCTGCGCCTGGCCGCGGCCCTGGTCAAGCTTGTCGGCCTGCTGCGCGCCGAAAAGCCGCAGGTGGTCAACTGCCACCGGGGCGAGGGCTTCTTCCTATGGGGCCTCTTAAAGGCCCTGGGCTTCGGCTTCAAACTGGTGCGCACCCGCGGCGACCAGCGCCCGCCCAGCGCGGACGTCTTGAACCGCTGGCTGCACGCCTGCGTGGCCGACGCCGTGGTGGTGACCAACTCGCGCATGGCCCGGCACTTCCTCTCGGCCATGCGCACCCCGGAGGACAAGGTCTGGCTCATCCACGGCGGGGTGGACCGCGAGCGCTTCCGCTTCGACCCGGTCGGCCGCGAGCGGGTGCGCGCCGAGTTCGGCTACGGCCCCAAGGAAATCGTGCTGGCCCTGGTGGGCCGCTTCGACCGGGTCAAGGGCCAGCGCGAGACCTTGCAGGCCTTGGCCCGGCTCATCCACAAGCAGGGCCTGCACAGGCTCCGGCTCATGCTCCTGGGCTTCGGCAGCGCCACTGGCCAGGACGAGGTCGAGGCCTGGGTGCGCGAGGCGAAGCTGGAGCGCTTCGTGCGCATCACAGGCAGGCGAGACGACGTGGCGGCCTGCCTCTCGGCCGCGGACATCGGCATCGTGGCCTCCCTGTGGTCCGAGACCATCGCCCGCGCGGCGCTGGAGATCATGGCCGCCGAACGGCCGCTCCTCTCCTCCGACGTCGGCGTCATGCCTGACCTCTTGCCCCCGGAGGCCCTGTTTCCGCCAGGGGACGTGGAGGCCATGATCCGGCTCATCCTGCGCGCCGTGGACGAACCGGGCTACCGCCAGGAGCTTTTGCGCGCCCAGGACCTGACCCTGTCGCAGCTCTCGGGACGCGACTTCTTGCAGCGCACCCTGACCCTGTACGAAGGCTTTCTGGACTAGCCGCTTTCCGCGGAAGCGAATCAGTCAGAGCCGGAATACCCGTCGGCCTGCGCGTCGCGCAGGCGGTCGGCCACGGCCATGATGGTCCGCGTGTACGGGTGGGAGTGGTTGTAGCGGTAGAGCACGGCCAGCTGCCCCTCGCGGGAAAGATGCGCTGCCCAGCCGTTGGCCTTGAGGAAACGGGCGGTGCTGAGGAGCGCGTCCGCGGGGTTGAACAGATCCACCCGGCCGTCGCCGTCCAGGTCCGCGCCGTAGCGCACGGCGTTGGTGGGCATGAACTGGC
>JANXYI010000067.1 GCA_025350085.1 Deltaproteobacteria bacterium | reverse complement strand
TGGTGCTTCATGCCTTCGTTCAGCAGCTCGTTCTCCGTGAGCAGCTCTGAGAAGCGCCGCAGCTCGGCGTTGGTCGGCAGCTTGCCCATGATAATCAGGTGGGCGACCTCGATGAAGGTGGACTTCTCCGCCAGTTCCTCGATGGGGATGCCCCGGTAGCGCAGGATGCCCTTCTCGCCGTCCACAAAGGTAATGGCGCTCTTGCAGGGGCCGGTGTTCACGTAGCCGGGGTCGTAGGTGATGCACCCGGTCTCGGCCCGCAGCCGAGTGATGTCGATGGCCCGGTCGCCCTGGGTGCCCTCGACAATGGGCAGCTCGATGGTCTTGCCGTCGATAATCAGTTGCGCGGTCTTGGTCATGGTCCGTCCACTCTCTCCAGTAGGCTTATGCTGGGCACCGGGGGCCCACGGGCCGCCCCCCGGACCGAGCCCGGGAATCCAATGGGCTGCGTACCCGGATTCGCGGCAGTTGTCCAGCGCGCCCGCTCGCAGCCGTTGACAAATATGTCATTTGCGCCTGAGCCGGGACGCACGCCTGAATATATACCCCCAGGGGGTTGCCCCTGGTTCGAAAAGAGTTATAGAGGGTGGTGCGCGTCCGCGCGAGAACCGACCCGGAGACCTTGTGAAGAAACGCGCCCCAGCCACACCTGACCTTTCCCGCCGCAGCTTCCTGGCCTCGCTCGGCCTCGGCGGCCTTGGACTCCTGCTGCCGCAGCCGGCCCAGGCGGCCAAGACGTCCACGGACCAGGAGCTGGTCACCCTGCACGACCTCTCCAGGTGCGTGGGCTGCGGGGCCTGCGTCGCGGCCTGCCGCGAGGCCAATGCCGCCAAATTTCCCGAACCCCTGCGCCCCTTCCCGGCCATGGTCCCGGCCACCTCAAAGCCCGAGGACTGGTCCACCAGGCGCTCGGTCACGGACCGCCTCACGCCCTACAACTGGCTCTACATCCAGACCGCGCGCGGCCAGTACCAGGGACAACCTTTCGAGGTCCACATCCCCAGGCGCTGCATGCACTGCCAGAACCCGCCCTGCGCCAACCTCTGTCCCTGGGGCGCGGCCGCGCGGGAAAGTAACGGCATCGTGCGCATCGACGAGACCATCTGCCTGGGCGGGGCCAAGTGCAAGACCGTGTGCCCCTGGGAGATCCCCATGCGCCAGAGCGGCGTGGGCCTGTACCTGAAGCTGCTGCCCCGCTTTGCGGGCAACGGCGTGATGTTCAAGTGCGACCGCTGCGCAGGCCGCGTGGCCCAGGGCCAGAAACCCGCCTGCATCGAAGCCTGCCCGTATGAGGTCCAGGACATGGGCCCGCGCCCGGACATGGTGGCTAAGGCCCACGCGCTGGCGCGCAACATGGGCGGCTACATCTACGGCGAGACCGAGAACGGCGGCACCAACTCGCTCTATGTCTCGCCCGTGCCCTTTGACATCCTGGACGCCGCGGTGACCACCGGGCCGGGCAAGCCGGACCTGGCCAAGGCCCCGGACAAGATGGCCGACGAGACCCGCATGGCCTACGCCGCGCTCCTGGCGCCCGTGGCCGGGTTCGTGGCCGGGGCCCTGCGCCTGGGCTCGCGCCTGTCCGGCGGCGAGGACAAGTCCGGGGCGAACAAGCCACAGCCGAACAAGGAGAACCAGCCATGAGCCGGCCCATCTCGCGGCGCATGGCCTGGGCCTACAGGCTCGCCGTGGCCCTGCTCGCCGTCAGCGGCACCATGCAGATGCCCATCGCCAGCCGCTACCGCATCACAGCCGTGCCCGGCCTGGCCTGGCTGGGAGACTTCTGGCTCACGCACCGGCTGCACTACGCGGGGGCCATCGCGCTCTTGGCCCTGGCCAGCTACCTCGGCACCCGCTGGCTGCTGGAGTGGCGGCAGGACTTTGAGCTGACCCGCTTCGGCCGGGTGCGCGTTGTCCTGCTGGCCCTGCTGATGTTCACCGGCGCCCTGCGGATGCTGAAAAACCTGCCGGGCGTCTCCTTTGCGCCCGCGCCGACCATGGTCATGGACTGGGCGCACCTGGCACTGGCCCTGCTCCTGGGCCTCACCGCCCTGGCGCGGCTGGGAGCCCGCGCGGCCTATGCCCGAGCGCGCAGGCAGGCAGGCCAGGGGCCAGCCGGCCGCTGACGCGCGAGCGCACAAACGCCAAGGGGCCAGGCCACGGACATCCGCGGCCTGGCCCCTTGGCGTTTGTGGAAGGCGGCGCTAGAGCACGCAGTCCTGCTTGATCCCGGCCTCCTCGGCCGCATTGATGACGTCGCGCAGGATCTTGAGCATCCGCAGGGCGCCGGTGAACATCAGCAGGGCCAGCAGGACAACGCGCACCCGGCCGAAGCGGGTCAG
>JANXYI010000029.1 GCA_025350085.1 Deltaproteobacteria bacterium | reverse complement strand
CGGGGAGATCACGGCCACGGTGACCTCCTCGGGCAACATCACCCCGGTGGTCACGGTGAACGTGGGCGCGGCGGTGTCCGGCACCATCAAGGAACTGTTCGTGGACTTCAACTCCCCGGTGAAGAAGAACCAGGTCATCGCCCAGATCGACCCGGCCACCTTCCACGCCCAGGTGGAGCAGAGCCAGGGCAATTACCTCGCCGCCCAGGCCAACCTGGAGAAGGCCAAGGTGACCCTGGTCGACGCCCAGCGCACCATGAAGCGCTACCAGGACCTGGTGCGCGACGGCTCGGTGTCTGTGAGCGACTTCGACACCTACGCCACGGCTGCAGCCTCGGCCAAGGCGGCGCTTGGCGCGGCCCAGGGCGCGGTGGCCCAGGCCCGCGGCAGCTATGACCAGGCCCGCACCAACCTCGACTACGCCACCATCCGCTCGCCCGTGGACGGCATCGTCATCTCCCGCGCCGTGGACGTGGGCCAGACCGTGGCCGCCAGCTTCCAGACGCCGACGCTGTTCACCATCGCCCAGGACCTGACCAAGATGCAGATCTACGCCACGGTGGACGAGTCGGACATCGGCAAGGTGCGCGAGGGCGGCAACGCCACCTTCACCGTGGACGCCTACCCCGAGGCCAACTTTGTGGGCACCGTGACCCAGGTGCGCAACGCCGCCACCACCGTGTCCAACGTCGTGACCTACACGGTGGTGGTCGGGGTGGACAACACCGACCTGCGGCTCAAGCCCGGCATGACCGCCAACGTGACCTTCGTGACCGCGAAAAAGGGCGAAGCCCTCAAGATCCCCACCGCGGCCCTGCGCTTCCGGCCCAAGACCCCGGAGATTGCGGGCGGCGGCACGGGCGCCGAAAAGACCGCGGGCAAAGGCCCTGAGAAGGGCGCGGCCAAGACCGCGGGCAAGCGCATCTATATCTTGAAGGACGGCAAGCCCCTGCCCGTGACCGTGACGCTCGGCATCGGCAACGACCGCGAGACCGAGGTCCTTGGCGGCGAGCTGCCTGCGGACGCCGAGATCATCCTCGAGGCCCTGGCGGGCAAAGGCAAGGGCGGCGCCAGCCCTGCCAGTTCCGGGCCTCCCAGCGGGCCGAGGTTCTAGCATGGCCGGGCTCGCAGGCAAGGAACCCGCAGGCAAGGAAGTCGTCCACCTCACCGGCGTCACCAAGGCCTACCAGATGGGCGAGGAGACCGTGCACGCCCTGCGCGGGGTGTCGCTCACCGTGGCGCACGGCGAGTTCGTGGCCATCATGGGCTCCAGCGGTTCCGGCAAGTCCACCTGCATGCACATCCTGGGCTGCCTGGACCGGCCCACCTCGGGCAGCTACGCGCTGGACGGGGAGGCCGTGCAGGACCTCTCCAAGAACGAACTGGCCGAGATCCGCAACCGCAAGCTCGGGTTCGTGTTCCAGGGCTTCAACCTGCTTTCGCGCACCAGCGCGCTGGAGAACGTGGAGTTGCCCCTGGTCTATGGCCGGGTGCCTGCGGCCGAGCGCCGGGCGCGCGCCATGGAGGCCCTGGGCCTGGTCGGCCTGGCCGACCGCGCCGGGCACCTCTCGAACCAGCTCTCCGGCGGCCAGCAGCAGCGCGTGGCCATTGCCCGGGCGCTCGCCGGCAGCCCGGCGCTGATCCTGGCCGACGAGCCCACGGGCAACCTGGACTCGCGCATCAGCGCGGAGATCATGGACATCTTCACACGGCTGAACGCCCAAGGCATCACCATCATCATGGTCACCCACGAGCCGGACATCGCGGCCTACGCGGGCCGGACCATCACCTTTCTCGACGGCCGGATCGTCAACGACACCGCCACGGGCCCGGGGGCCTAGATGGACCTGCTGCTGCCCCTCCGAATCGCGGCCCGGGCCCTGCGCGTCAACAAGATGCGCTCGTTCCTGACCATGCTGGGCATCATGATCGGCATCGGCGCGGTCATCGTCATGGTCGCCGTGGGCTCCGGCGCGTCGAAGCAGATCGCCGACCAGATCGCCACCATGGGCTCGAACCTGATCCTGGTGCTGCCGGGCTCCACCACCAGCGGCGGCATCCGCGCGGGCGGCGGCTCCTCGCCCACCCTGACCTTTGACGACGTCAAGGCCATCCGGGCCGAGTGCCCGGCGGTTGCCCTGGTGGCCCCCAGTGTGCGCGGCACGGCCCAGGTGGTTTACGGCAACATGAACTGGTCCACCGTGATCCAGGGCATCACCCCGGACATGCTCTGGATACGCGAGTGGAAGACGTTGCTGGGCCGCGAGATGAGCCAGAACGATTCGGACACGGCCCAGAAGGTCTGCCTGCTGGGCAAGACCGTGGCCGATACCCTCTTTGGCGACGAGGACCCCACGGGCAAGCAGGTGCGCATCAAGGGCGTGCCCTTCCAGGTGACTGGTGTGCTGGAGGCCAAGGGCCGCTCGCCCCAGGGCACGGACCAGGACGACGTGGTCTTCGTGCCCATGAGCACGGCCCAGCGCAAGCTCTTCGGCAGCCCTCTGCCGAACACCGTGGGCAGCATCCTGGTGCAGGCCCGGGACGTGAGCCAGCTCGGCCAGGCCGAGCTCGAGATCACGGCGCTGCTCGACCAGCGCCACCACATGGGCCCCAGCCGCGAACGCGACTTCTCCGTGCGCAACTTGACCGAGATCCTGGCCGTGTCGCAGCAGTCGGCCCAGGTCATGAGCCTGCTGCTCGGCGCCGTGGCCTCCATCTCGCTCATCGTGGGCGGCATCGGCATCATGAACATCATGCTCGTCAGCGTCACCGAACGCACCCGCGAAATCGGCATCCGCATGGCCATCGGCGCGCGCGAGCGCGACATCCTGCTGCAGTTTCTGACCGAGGCCGTGCTCTTGACCCTCATGGGCGGCATCATCGGCATGCTCCTGGGCGTGGGCAGCGCGCTCGGCATCTCGGCGCTCTTCGGCTGGCCCACGCTCATCTCGCCCGAGGCCATCGGGCTTGCCGTGGTCTTCTCCAGCGCCATCGGCATCTTCTTCGGCTTCTACCCGGCGCGCAAGGCGGCGCAGCTGAATCCCATCGACGCCCTGCGCTACGAATAGGGCCGCCCCGGCCCTGCCCGTTCAAAATTCCATATGACATGGACGGAAATCCCTGGTATTGCATGAGCAATCTCCAAGGAGGACCTCGACCATGTCCAGCCTCTCCATTCGAACCGGAATCCCTGCCGCCAGGCCCGGAGCCCGGCGATGAACTTCGACTATCTCGGCCAGGTCCACCCGGACGACCCTTTGTACGGGTATCTGCGCCATGAGATTATGCCCCAACTGAACGTCCACCCGCACGATCCAGGCTTTCGCGTCTTCCAGTCCGCCTGTTCCCGGGACGTGTACCTCTACGAGGAAAAACGCAGCGGCGCACGGGTCATCGGCAAGTTCTACCCCCAGCGCCACGGCCCGCACGGGGAAGCCGCCGGGCAGAAGGAATACAACAACCTCGTGTTCCTGCGCTCCCTTGGGCTCGACGCGCGGCCGCACTACGTGGTCAGGCCCCTGGGGTACAACGCCCACATAAACGGCCTGCTGATCATGGAGTTCCTGGACGCAGACATGCTGGGCACGGTCATCAACGACGCCATGTTCCTGGGCCGACACGACAGGCTCTACCGCAAGCTCACGGCCCTGGCCCATTTTCTGGCCACCCTGCACAACCGCACGGCCAAGGACTGGCCGGTCACCTTCTCCGACGCCACGGACTACATGGGGCGGCTCATCCAGTCGCTCACGGTCAAGCGGGGCCTGGGCCAGGACCATGCGGACGAGCTGTTTGGTCTGCGGGAGGCCTGGCGCTCGCGCGGGGTCATGTGGGAGGACCGGGCCGTGCTGGTGCACGGCGACGCCACCCCCTCCAACTTCCTCTTCGGCCGTGGCCGCGATGTCCTGGCCATCGACCTGGAGCGGATGCACTGGGCCGACCGGATGTTCGACGTGGGCAGGCTCTGTGGCGAACTCAAGCACTTCTTCTGCCAGGGCCTGGGCGACCCGAGCGCGGCCGAGCCCTTCATCGGCCATCTCCTCTGGGAATACTGCTGCCATTTCTCGGACCGCGGGAGCGCCTTTGCCGCCATCACCCGGCGCGCGCCCTTCTACATCGGCATCACCCTGCTGCGCATCGCCCGCAACTCCTGGATCGGCCAGGACCACCGCTGGCGTCTCATCCAAGAGGCCAAACAAAATCTAAGGGCCCTGCCATGAACATCAAAGCCATCATCTTCGACATCAACGGCACCCTGGTCGACATCCGCACCGACGAGGGCAACGAGGAGATCTACCGTGGCCTGAGCCATTTCCTGACCTTCCAGGGCATCTACATCCACCGCAAGGAACTGCGCGACGAGTACTTCGGCATCATGGCCAAGCAGCGCAGCACCAGCGCCGAGGCCTTTCCCGAGTTCGATACCGTGCTGCTGTGGCGGGAGTTCCTCGAGCGCAGGCCGCAGGCGTGCGCGCAGCTGCCCAAGGACAAGCTGCGCGTCCTGCCGCTGGTCCTGTCGGAGATGTATCGGGGCATCTCCCGGCACCGCCTGCAGCTTTTCCCGGAGGTCGAGAATATCCTGAGCGACCTGGGCAGGCGCTACAAGCTGGCTATCCTGTCCGACGCCCAGAGCGCCTGGGCCGAGCCGGAGCTGCGCACCCTGGGCATCCACGGCCATTTCAAGCCCATCATCGTCTCGGGCGACTTCGGTTTCCGCAAGCCGGACCCGC
Source organism: Deltaproteobacteria bacterium (assembly GCA_025350085.1). GTDB lineage: Bacteria > Desulfobacterota > Desulfovibrionia > Desulfovibrionales > Desulfovibrionaceae > Humidesulfovibrio. The sequence goes on along the minus strand of JANXYI010000029.1, from coordinate 661 downwards.
GGCTCTTCCAGGCGGCCCTGGACAAGCTCGGCCTGGGGCCCAAGGAGGTGCTCTTCGTGGGCGACGACATGTACCGCGACGTGTACGGGGCCAAGCAGCTGGGCCTGAAGACCGTGTATTTCGCCTCCCGCCAGGGAGACAAGGCGGTCGAAGGGGTGGAGCCGGACTACATCATCTACCAGTTCGCCGAGCTGCCGACGGCCATCGCCTTTCTCCAGGCGCAGTGAGCGCAGGCCCTCCCGGCGTTTTCCGGCTCAGCCTGCGGCGGCCAGAAACAAAAAGGCGGGGAGAGTCCCCGCCTCGATCGCAGCCAATGGCTGCACGGCCAGTCTAGTCGTCCTCGCCCTGGGGGCCGCGCGGGTCCAGGTCGAGCACTTCCTCGCCGCGGATGTAGTGCATGATGCGCGGGTGGTCCACGGCCGAGAGCAGGTTGGCGATGGCCCCTTGCAGGCGCTCGGCCCCGCCCAGGGCACAGCCGATGAGCTCGGCCTCGCGCGGGAGGTCCAAGGAGTGACGCAGCTCGCGCAGCACGGCCACGGGCCCGCCGCGGATGGCCCCTTCCAGGTCCTCCTTGACCAGCTCCAGGCAGTTCTTGACCACGGACAGGGCGTTGTTGCCCACATGGGCCATGCCCCCGGCGGCCTTGGCCAGGGCGTCGCGC
>JANXYI010000454.1 GCA_025350085.1 Deltaproteobacteria bacterium | reverse complement strand
GCCCTCGGCAAAGAGGTGGAACAGGTTCAGCTTGGGCGACAGGCCGAGGATCACGTCCACATTGGCCAGCCCCAGGTCGGCGTCGAGGATGACCACGCGCTTGCCCAGGCGGGTGAGCGCCAGCGCCAGGTTCACGGAGATATTGGTCTTGCCGACCCCGCCTTTGCCGGAGGTGACCGAGAAGACCAGGGGGAGAGCGCTTGTCATTGCCTGCCTCGCCTTATGCCGTCCGCCTGGCCTCAGAGCCGGGCAGGGTGTGCTTGAAGATGAGCCGCCACAACATTTCGCTTTTGGCCGGGCTGATGGAGTTCTTGAGCCCCGGGCCATAGGACAGGGCCGACACCGGAAGCTCGGTCAGCCGCGCCATGTTGAGCAGTGCGCCGAAGGTACAGGCTTCATCCAGTTTCGTCCAGATGAGACTTTGGAGCTGCGGGCAGGCGTAGCGCCGGGCGATCTCCACATACTGGCTGGCGCTAAAGTACGGGGAGAGCACCAGGTGCGCGGCCATGTCCCGGCAGCCGGTGAGGCCCAGGTCGGCCAGGCGCTCGGCCAGGCTGTGGGTGCCGGTGAGGCCCGGCAGGTCCACCAGGATCAGGTCGAACTTGTGGGACTCCTTCAGCAGGGTCTCCATCTCCTCGGCATTGCCCGCCTCACGGAAGGCCAGGCCCGAGAGGTCGGCATAGTGGCGCAGCACCAGCCGGCCCTTGCCCTGGCCCTCGTCCGAGGCCACGACGCAGATGCGCGCCTTGGGCTTGAGGCTCTTTTCGCGCAGGGCCAGGCGCACCAGGCAGGAGGTCTTGCCCGTGCCGGCCGGACCGGCAAAGACGTGGAACTTCTGCAGCCATTTTTTTGACTCGAAGCCGTAGCAGGGGGCCACGGACTCCAGCACCGGGAGGATGGGCAGCTCCGGGTTGGCCTTGAGGTCGAGGAAGACCTTGAGCATGACCTGGGTGTCGACTTCTTCGCGCTCCAGGTACTTGAGCGCAACGCGCTGCCTGGGGGTGAGCTCGTCCATGTTCATCTGGGGCTTGACCAGGGCCATCAGGTGGCCCTTGATCTGGCGCCACTCGCAGGCCCAGTCGGCCGGGTTCTCGCCCGCGGGCAGGTAGCCGCCCGGGTCGCGCTGGGCCGTGCCATTGCCGTTGCCATTGCCGCCCGCCGCCTTCTGACCACAGGACATCTGGCCGCCGACCTTCTGGCCGATGGTGGCGTCGATGGCCGCGGTGATCTCGCAGCTCTTGCTTGAGCCCGAGCGCACGGTCTTGGTGTTCAGGATGATGGCGTCATCGCCGAGCTCGGCCTTGACCCTCGCCAGGGCGGTCTGCGCGTCCGTTCCCTTGAATGTTTTCACTTGCATGGTGCCCTAGCTCAGTTTCACGGTGGCCAAGGATTGGATGCGGATATCAGCCGGTATTTCTGCCTGTGAAACCACGGGCATAGTTGGCAGGAAGCGTAGCAACAATTGGGCCAGATGCGGCCTGATCTGCGGCGCGGTCAAGAGAACCGGCTGCCCGTCGGTGCCGGCCGAGTTCTCCTGGGCGCTGGAGATGGCCTTGATGACCTGCTGGGCCTTGCCGGGCTCCAGCGCCAGATAGCCGCCCTGGTCGCTGTTGCGCACGCTGGTGGTCAAGAGTTCGTCGATCTCGCCGGACAGGGTGACGATGGGCAGGGTGCCGTCGCTGCCGAGGTAGTTCTTGACGATGGTCCGGCCCATGCGGGCGCGCACGTACTCCGTCAGCATCCCGGCGTCCTGGATGGCCGCGCCGTAGTCGGAGAGGGCCTCGGTGATGGTCAGCATGTCGCGGATGGAGACGCTCTCGCGCACCAGGTTCTGCAAAACCTTCTGCACCGTGCCGAGCGGCAGCACCCCGGGCACCAGGTTGTCCACGGCCTTGGGCGCGCGCTTGGCCAGGTTGTTCAGAAGCTCCTGGACCTCCTGGCGGCCCAGGAAGTCGCCCAGGTTGCGGCGGAAGACCTCGGTTAAGTGCGTGGCCACCACGGTGGAGGGGTCGACCACGGTGTAGCCCGCCAGCATGGCCGCCTCGCGCTGGACCTCGGGAATCCAGACCGCGGGCAGGTTGAAGGCCGGCTCCACGGTGTCCACGCCCTCGATCTTGTGCTTGGCGTCGCCCGGGTCCATGGCCAGGAAGTGGTCGATGAGTATCTCGGCCGAGGCGATGGAGTTGCCCTTGACCAGCACACGGTACTCGCCGGGCTTGAGCTGCAGGTTGTCGCGCAGGTGCAGCGAGGGGATGACCACGCCCATGTCCAGCGCGAACTGGCGGCGGATGGAGCGGATGCGCGAGAGCAGGTTGCCGTTCTGTTCCTCGTCCACCAGCGGGATGAGGCCGTAGCCCACCTCCAACTCGAGCTGATCGAGCGGCAGAAGCGCCTGCACCTCTTCCGGGGTGTCCAGCTTGGGTCCGATGCCCGCGGCCTTGTCCTTGTCCGCCTTGGTCTTGGCCTCGTGCTCCGGACGGGTGCGCTCGGCGATGCGGGCGATCCAGTAGATGAAGCCCGAGAAGAAGAGGAAGGGCAGGGTGGGCAGGCCGGGCACCAGGGCGAAGAGCAGCAGGATGCCGGACACGAGCTTGAGCGCGCGGTGGTGGAAGGTCAGCTGGCCCAGGAATTCCTCGCCCATCTTGGCTTCGGCCGCGGCGCGGGACACGATGATGCCAGACGCCGTGGCGATGATCAGCGAGGGGATGGTGGAGACCAGTCCGTCGCCGATGGTCAACAGCGTATACGTGCGCGCGGCCTCCTGCCAGGGCATGCCCTTCTGGAACACGCCGATGAAGAAGCCGCCCACGATGTTGATCAAGAGCATGATCATGCCGGCCCTGACGTCGCCCTGGACGAACTTGCCTGCGCCGTCCATGGCGCCGTAGAAGTCGGACTCCTTGCGTATCCTGTCGCGGCGTTTGGTGGCCGTGGGCTCGTCGATGAGCCCGGCGTTCAGGTCGGCCTCAACGGCCATCTGCTTGCCGGGCATGGAGTCGAGCGTGAAGCGCGCGGCCACCTCGGCGATGCGCGTCATACCGGCGACGATGACGGTCTTGTTGATGGTGAACAGGATGAAGTAGATGACGATGCCGATGGCGTAGTTGCCGCCGACCACGAACTCGCCGAAGCTCTTGATGACCGAGCCCGCGGCGCCCGTGCCCTCGTCGCCGTGCATGAGCACGAGGCGGGTGGCGGCCACGTTGAGCGCCAGGCGCATCAAGGTGGTGACCAGCAGGAGCGACGGGAAGATCGTGAACTCCATGGGCGATTCGAGGAACATGCTGGTGATGAGCACCACGAGGCTGATGGAGATGCTGAAGGTCAACATGAGGTCGAGCACGATGGTCGGCATGGGCACGAGCATGACCATCAGGATGACGACCACGCCGGCGGCCAGCATGACGTCGCCCTGCTTGGCGAACTGTGCGTAGTCGATCTCCAGGGCTGCGAATTTGGCGCTTTGGGACATAATGTTGACGCTCCCTCGGGGTTGTAAACCCGACGGGATCATCACCTGGAAGGAGGAGTTAGCCTCTGCGGCTCTTGAATTTAGCCAGTCGGGCCAGAATTGCGGCCACAGCCTGGTACATCTCCTCGGGGATGGTCTCGCCGATTTCCACCTGCTTATACAAAGCCTGTGCCAGCGGCGGATTTTCGACCAGGGGGACGTCGTTCTCGATAGCCAAGTCACGGATTCTCTTGGCGATTCTGTCCACGCCCTTGGCCAGGACCATGGGCGCCGGGGCCTCGGTCAGGTCGTAGCGCAGGGCGATGGCGTAATGGGTGGGGTTGGTGATGACCACGTCGGCCTTCGGCACCGTGGAATTGAGCCTGCGGCCCATGACCTCGAACATCTTGCGCAACTGCCGCTGCTTGACCTCCGGGTCGCCCTCGGCCTGCCTGCGCTCGTCCTTGACCTCGCTCTTGGTCATCATCAGGTTGTCGTGGTAGCGCCAGCGCGTGTACCACAGGTCGGCTATGGCCATGAGGATCATGGGCACCAGGGCGTAGCAGAACATTTTGTAGGCCACGAGCAGCATGTACGAGGTGATGCCGAGCACGCTCTGGTTGAACAAAGGCATGAGGTTGGGCAGTTCCTGGCGGATGACGAGGTACGGGGCGATGCCCACCACCGCGGCCTGCAGGATGCTGCGGCCCAGGCGGACGAGGGCGTCCGGGCTGATGATCAGCTGCTTGAGCGCGGCGGCGATGTTGAAGTTGATGCGGTCCCAGCGGAACTTGAGCACCCAGAGCTTGCCCACCTGCAGGCGCAGGTTGGTGTAGGCGGCGAGCGCAATGAGGCCCATGAAGGGCAAAAGCAGAAGCGCCATCTTGACAACGGACCAGAGGAACATGCGGTACACGGTCTGCTGGTTCAGGGTCTGGGTGATGCCCTCCGTGAAGAACCAACGGAAGATCTCGCTGAAGTTCTTGAAGTAATACTCGCCCATGTAGCGCATGGCGAGCACGCCGGTCAGCAGCACGACGCAGGTGCTCACCTCGCCGGACTTCGGCACGCTGCCGTCGTCGCGGGTCTTCTTGATGCGCTTTTCCGTGGCCTTTTCGGTCTTGCTCGGATCTTCTCTGGACATGCGTTTTTAGTCCCCAATGCCTACGGGTGGACCACGCCGATGTGCATGATGTGCAAGAATACCGCGTCCATGGCCACGATGAAGTTCGTCACGTACTCGGCCATCAGCTCCATGATGAAGGTCAGGAACAGGAAGCCGACCATGATCTTGAGCGGGAAGCCCATGGTCATGACGTTCATCTGCGGGGCCATCTTGGAGATCAGCGCCAGCGACAGGTCCACCAGGAACAGGGCCAGGATCACGGGGGCTGCGATGCGCACGCCGAGCACGAACATCTGCTTGGAGAAGAGCATGACCTCGGTCATGAGCTGCGGGGTCAGGAACAGCCCGCCGGGCGGCACGAGCTCGAAGCTGGCGCCCAGGGCCTTGATCAGGTGCAGATGCCCGTTGAGGGTCAGGAAGGTGAGCATGGTGCACATGTAGAGGAAGTGCGTGGTCACGGGCTCCTGCTGGCCGGTGAGCGGGTCGATGGAATTGACCATGGAGAAGCCCATCTGGAAATTGATGATGGCCCCGCCGATCTGCACCGCGGCGACGAGCATGCGCACGATGATGCCGAGCGCCATGCCGAGCACGATCTCGCCCGCGAACATGGCCACCAGGCTGGCCGGATGCGCCGGGAAGTACTGGGCCGGGAAGGAGAGCTTGGGCCACACGGCGAGCGTCAGCACGATGAGCAGAGCGGCCTTGATCATGTTCGGCATGGTGTCGCCGAAAAAGGGCATGACAAAGAGCACCACGCTGATGCGGAACAGCGTGAGGTAGAAGCTGATGACCGTGCGCGGGTCGAAGGAGAAGAGGTCCATGGACGTCCGTACGCTCCCCGGAGCGCCCAGCGCACAGCGCGCGTTAGACCGCCCGGAGGCTTGGGCCGGAGACTAGCCCAGCTTGTGCCGGGCGTAAAGGGAAAGGGCGCGGGTATGCGCGGAGTCGAGGGAAACAGGCGGCTAGTTCAGGATGTAGCGCATGGGGTTCACGGGCACGCCGCTGATGCGCACCTCGTAGTGCAGGTGCGGGCCGGTGCTGCGGCCGGAGTCGCCGATGTAGGCCACCACCTCGCCGCGCTGGACCACCTGGCCCTGCTTCACGGCCACGCGCTGCAGATGGCAGAAGCTGGTGGCCAGCCCGGTGCCGTGGCTCAAATTCAGCACCAGCCCGTAGGCCGGGTCGCGCTCGATGAAGGCCACGACCCCGCGCGAGGGCGCGTAGATGGGTGTGCCGGCCGGGGAGGAGATGTCCAGGCCCTTGTGGAATTCCTTCTTGCCGGTGAAGGGCGAGGTGCGCCAGCCGAACCCGGAGGTGATCCAGCCGCCCGCGGGCCAGACCGACGGGGTGGCCTCCAGCACGTCCTTGTTGGCGCGCAGCCGCTGGATGATCTCCTGCTGGCGGACCTCTTCCAGGCGCGCCTCCACCGAGAGCTGGCGCAGGAATTCGTTCATCTTGCGGGCGAGCAGCTCCTGGCGGTAGAGCGGCAGGTAGCCCTTGGCCAGGTCCTGGCCCGGGCCGCCCCGGGCCGCCACGCTCATGGTGTTCTCCTGCTCCAGGTTGATCATCACCCGGAGCTTGGAGTCGAAGTCGCGGATGCGCGAAACATCCTTCTGCAGGGTGACGAGCTTCTGGCTCAGGTTGAGCAGCTGGGATTTCTGTTCGTGGGCGGATTTTTCGGTCAGGTTGAGGCTTTTTTCCAGGCTGCCGCTGGCGGCGAAGTTTTTCAAAAGGACCATGTTTCCGGCCACGAGCAGGGCGAGTAACAGGCCCAGGCCCATGAGCATCCAGCCCTGGAGCTGGAGCTTGCGCGCGGTTCCGCGTTTCTCGCGGAAGACGACGATGTGGAAGCGGCCAAAAAACATGAATTATTCCAGTGTGGTTATCTTTGCCCCAGGGCAGTGATCCTAGTGTGCTCGTTTCTTAGCCCATCAGGAAGCACTGGTCAAGCCGAGGCCGTGGCGGTCCAATTGGTAGCGCCTGAGGGCATTGAAGACGTTCTGGCGGAGGCGCTTGTCCTGGCCGGTCTGAAGTTTCAGCCAGTCGGCTATCTCGGTTCGGCGCGTTTGCCCGCTGGAGGGGCAGCTGTTCTTCCAGATGGGCAGGCCCCACTGGCGCGCGGCCGCGATCATGTAGGATTTCTCCAGGAACAGGGCCGGGCGGATGACCTTGAGCCGGCCGCCGAAGAAATCCTCGCAGGCCGTAAGCCCGTCCACGCGGCCGTTCTGGACCACGTTCATGAAAAACGTCACCGCCAGGTCGTCGGCATTGTGGCCAAAGGCCAGGTGCGTGAGCCTGTATTCCCGGCAGAGGTCGAACAGGCGCTTGCGCCGGAGCATGCTGCAGAAAAAGCAGGGCGAGTTCTTGCGGTTCTCGCTTGAGTGCGCGCGCGGGCCGTGGTCGGCCAGTTCGATGTGCGCGGCAAGCCCCTCGCTTTCGGCCCAGTCCACCAGCGGGCGGTGGCTGTCCGGCTCAAAGCCCGGGTTCACGTGCAGGACCATGAGCTCCAGGGGAAAGGGCACGATTTTCTTGCGGATGGTGAGCGTCTTGATGAGCGCGAAGCTGTCCACCCCGCCGGACACGGCTACGCCGATGCGCGCGCCCGGCCCGGCCATGGCAATCTTCTGCATGAGCTGGCCCACGGTGCTGACGCATTTCTTCTGGGCGTACGAGAGTTTGCCGAATCCAGCCAAGGCCGGTCCTCCTTTGGCGTGCCACGGTGCGCAAGGGCTGGACCTAGTCCATTTGCGCTTGACATGCAAGCCGCGCTCGGATAGTGAATTCCGTTCCCGTTTATCGCGCAATTCCGGTGCGCCCAGTTCTCCCGAGAGTCCGGCCGCTCAGTGGCAGAATATCTGACGTGGGACGCAGCCCGATGCCTAACCTGGAAGGCCACCCTTGACGATACATCTCCCCCGCTCAGGGGTCATTCTCCTGCTCGTGCTGCTGCTGGCGCTTGGCGTCGGCCTGTTTCTCAGCACCCAGGAGCAGCGCCTGGGCAGCAGCGTGTGGCCCGCCTATACGGCCGACGCCGTCGCCTCCATCGAGATCGCCACCCGGGCCGAGCGCTACGCCCTGGTCCGGGAGGGCTCGGGCTGGACCGTGCGCGTGGCCGGGGCCGAGGCCGACGCCCTGCCCACCCCGGCGGACCAGTCCAGGATCGAGGCCCTGCTTGCGGCCATTGCCCACAACCGGCCCACCCAGAACCTGGGCCAGGCTCCGGCCGCGGAACTGGCCGGGTACGGCTTCTCCGAGCCCCTGGTGCGCATTTTGCTTCGGCCCGTGGCCGCAGGCCAGGCCGAGGTGCTCCTGACCATCGGCCGCGAGACGCCCACCGGCGCGGCCCTGTACGCCCAGAGTTCGCTCGTGCCGGAGGCCGTGCTCCTGCTCGACGCCAGCATCCTGCACCAGATCGACAAGCCCGCGGAGCACTACTACGACTACCGGCTGCTGGACCTGAGCACCGACGAGGCCCAGCACCTGACCGTGAGCGGCGTCTCGAACATCCAGTGGGAGCTGGAACGCAAGGACGACGCCTTTGTCTTCCTGCGCCCGGACTCGCTCAAGGGCTCCACGGTGTCCTCCTCCGAGGTCCGCCTGTTTTTGCACAACCTCCAGGCCGTCAGCGCGGACAGCATCCTGCCCAAGAACGACCGCCAGCCCGCCGGACGGCCCGCCTTCACCCTGGACATCCTCATGCCCAGGGCCGCGGAGCCCCTGCGCCTGGAGGTCTTCCCCGCAGGCGAGGCCGAGCAGGTCTTTGGCCGCAGCTCGCGCCACCCGTCCGGGTTCCTGCTCGACCGCGACAAGGCCAAGAACCTGTTCCGGCTGGCCTTTGACATGCAGTGGCGCGGGGTCATCACCTTTGACTCGGCCCGGGTGGAGAGCGCCCGCATCTATTCGGTCACGGGCAACCAGACCCTCACGGTGGAGAAGTCCACCTCGGGCTGGGAGGACCGCGAGCATGGCCGCAAGGTCGCCGGGCTTGACATGGCCCTGTGGCGCCTTAAAGAATTACGTTTCGAGGCGGAGCCGACCAGCAAGCTGGCCTATCCGGCTGTCCAGCGCCTGAGCCTTGAGTTGTTTGCGAAGGATGCCAAGGTGTTGTCCACCTATACCTTCTATGCCGACCCCCGGCTGCCCGCGGACCAGTGCTGGCTCAAGGTGGGCGCGGAAGAGGTGTACTACCCGGTTGGCAACCAGATCATCGAGGAATTGCAAGGCTATCTGCCCCCGCGTCCGGTCCGCCCCTAGGGGCGCCTACCCGGAGCCGGGGCGCCCCGATATCGGGGCATTGTTCCACTCTTGTTATCGCAAGGAGACATTCATGGCGAGAATCACTGTTGAAGATTGTCTGGCTAAGGTTCCCAACCGCTTCCTCATCGTCCAGATGGCCATCAAGCGCGTGAAGCAGTACCGCGAGGGCTACGCCCCGCTCATCGAGTCGAACAACAAGGAAGCCGTCACCGCCCTGCGCGAGATCGCCCAAGG
>JANXYI010000445.1 GCA_025350085.1 Deltaproteobacteria bacterium | reverse complement strand
GCCGCGGTCAAGGCCGAGGAAGGTCAGCGCCGTCTCGTTGACGTCGGCCACGGTCCAGTCCTGGGTCTTGAAGACGAAGATGGCGTCGTTGGCGTGGTCCACCACGGCCCGGAAGCGTTCCAGATCCTCCAGGCGCTGCTTGAGCTCCGGGTAGTAGCTCTTGGCGATGCTACGCTCGCCCAGGCCGATGAGGCGGTCGCGCAGGTCGCTGCCGCTCTTGTCCTGGTCAGAGGGCATGTTCGAACACCGCGCGGATTTCCGCAGCCGTGGGGGCCTTGGGGTTGGTGAGCATGCAGGGGTCGTGCAGGGCGAACTCGGCCAAACGGTCCAGATCGGACGGCCGCACCCCGAGCTTGGCCAGTCCGGTGGTGGCGCCCACCGCGGCCTTGAGGGCGCGTACCTGGGCCAGCACCAGTGAGCGCTTCTCCTCCAGGTCCGCGTCCGGGGGGATCACTGCGCCGAGCGCCAGGCCGATGTCCGTGTAGCGCTCCGGTGCGGCCGCGAAGTTGTAGTCGATGACGTGGTCGAGCAGAATGGCGTTGCACTGGCCGTGGGGCAGGTCGAGCAGGCCGCCCAGGCTGTGGGCCATGGCGTGCACCGCGCCCAGGATGGCGTTGGAGAAGGCCAGGCCAGCATACATGCTGCCGAGCATCATGCCGTAGCGCGCGTCCAGGTTCTCCGGCTGCTGGATGGCCAGGGGCAGGTGCCGGGCTATGCGCCGCACGGCTTCCAGGGCGAACAGGTCGGTGATGGGGCCACTGGCGTTGGACACGTAGGCCTCAATGGCATGGGTCAGGGCGTCCACCCCGGTGTTGGCCGTGAGTTCCCGGTCCATGGTCACGGTGAGCGCCGGATCGATGAGCGCGGCGTCGGGCACCACGGCCTTGCTGACGATGGCGATTTTGACCTGGCGCGCGGTGTCGGTGATGATGGCGAACTGGGACACGTCGGCCGAGCTGCCCGCGGTGGTGGGCACGCAGATGAGCGGCGGGCCGGGCTTGGGCACGTTGTCCGCGCCTTCGAAGTCCAGCACGTGGCGGCCGTTGGCGTGGACGATGCCGATGCCCTTGGCGCAGTCGATGGGGCTGCCCCCACCCACGGCCACAATGGCGTCGCAGCCGCTCGAGCGGCAGACCTCGGCCCCGTGCATGACCTCGCTGTCGCGCGGGTTCGCGTGCACGTCGGCAAAGAGCACGTGCGCAACGCCAGCCTCGTCAAGCGTGGCCACAATGTCCGGGAACCAGGGTTGGGCGGCCACGCCGGGGTCCGTGACCAGCAGCACCCGCCGCGCGCCGAGGTTGCGGGCGTAGCGCCCGGCCAGCTTGCCCGCGCCCACGCCGAACACGGTCTCGGGCGCCAGGAACTTGCGCAGATCAAGCAGGACGTCGCTGGCCATGTCCGCCTCCTGTTTGCCTGTAATGGGGCCTGAAACGGTGTGCAGGCCTTGCCGGGAAGCTACACGATTTGTGCGGGGTTTGAAAAGGGCCGGGCGGCGAAATACATGGTCCAGGCCAAGAAATTTCAGGCCTGCCCGGCGCCGTGCCGGGTCATGCGGGATGGGCGCCAGGCGCGGCCCGGGGCATGTGCGCGAGAGGGCTCAGGACGGCTTGGGCTTGTCGTGCTTGCCGCCGGGCTGGGGCCACTTCTGCGGGTCGTCCTTGAACAGCTTGTAGTTGATGGAGTCCACCAGGGCCTGCCAGCTGGCCTCGATGATGTTGTGCGACACGCCCACCGTGGTCCAGCGGTCCTTTTTGTCCCCGGACTCGATGAGTACGCGCACGAAGGAGGCCGTGCCGCCGCCGTCCTTGGCTGCAAGCGACATGACGCGCACCTTGAAGTCCAGCAGGCGCATCTGGGCCAGGCCCGGATAGGAGGGCTCCAGCGCCCGTCTGAGGGCCACGTCCAGCGCGTTCACCGGGCCGCGCCCCGTGGCCGCGGTGTGGGCCACCTCGCCGCGCACCTGGAGCATCACCGTGGCCTCGGAGAAGGGGTCCGCGTCCTCGCTCACGGCGTCCAGCACGCGGTAGTTCACCAACTGGAAGTAGCGCTTGCTCCAGCCCATCATGCGGAAAAACAAAATCTCGTAGCTGGCCTCGGCCACGGAGTACTCGTAGCCCATGGCCTCGCGGCGCTTGAGCTCGGCCAAGAGGTCCAGCACCGAGGGATCGTCCTTGTCCAGGTCGTAGCCGTACTGCCTGGCCTTGAACAGGATGTTGCTGCGCCCGGCCAGGTCCGAGAGCAGGATGCGGTTGACGTTG
>JANXYI010000425.1 GCA_025350085.1 Deltaproteobacteria bacterium | reverse complement strand
TCGGTCTGCTCGGTCACGGCCATCCAGGTGCGGCCAGAGCACATGGAGAAACGCAGCAAAGGCGCCATCGCCATCTGCCCGCTCTGCAATGATGCCTACCCGGCCGTGCACGGCAAGCTCTGCCGACCCTGCCGCGGCGAGTCGCCTTTTGCCGAGGCAATCGAGGACCAGGCCCCAGAGCCCGAGTCCAGTCCATCGAACGGCGGCCCGCGCCTGCGCCTGGTGCCGGTGGAAGAGGCCGTGGGAGCGCGCCTGGTGCACGACATGACGCGCATCGAGCCCGGGGTATTCAAGGACGCCGCCTTTGTGCGCGGCCAGATCGTCGAGCCCGGCGACGTCTGCCGTTTGCAGCGCATGGGCCGCCACAATCTGTACGTCGAGGACGAGGAGGGCGAGGCCCTGTCCGGCTGGGTTCATGAAGACGAGGCCGCGCAGGCCTTTGCCGAGGCGCTCTCCGGTCCGGGCACCAGCCCGGTGCTCCCGGCGCGCGAGGGCAAGGTCAACCTGGAGGCCGAGATCGACGGGCTGCTGGTGGTGGACACAGGCCGCCTGGAGGCCTTCAACCTCGTGCCGGACGTCATGGCCGCAACCCGCCGCGACGGCTCGCTGGTCAAGGCCGGGATGCGCGTGGCCGGAACCCGGGCCATCCCCCTGCACCTCAGGCGCGAGCTCTTCGGCAAGGCCATGCGCCTGCTGGACCCCGACGCGATGGGGAGCCATCTCGTGCGGGTGCTGCCCATCAAGCCCGCCAAGATCGGCATCCTGGTCACGGGCACCGAGGTCTTCCTGGGAGCCATTGAGGACAAGTTCGAGCCGGTGATCACGAAAAAGGCCCTGGCCCTCGGCGCGAGCATCACCCGCACCCTGTTCGCCCCGGACGACGCAGGCAAGATCAGCGACTGCGTGCGGTCCCTGCTCGTGGCGGGCAGCGACATCGTCATCACCACCGCGGGCATGAGCGTGGACCCGGACGACGTGACCCGGCGCGGGCTGGTCGAGGCCGGGGCCACAGACCTCATCTACGGCGCGCCGCTCTTGCCCGGGACCATGCTGCTTCTGGGGCGCATCGGCACAGCCCGGCTCATCGGCGTGCCTGCCTGCGCCCTGTTCTACCAGACCACCAGCCTGGATCTCGTGCTGCCGCGCATCCTGGCCGGGCTCCCCATTACCCGGGGCGACCTGGCGCGGCTGGGCCACGGCGGCCTGTGCATGGAGTGCAAGACCTGCACCTTCCCCAAATGCCCCTTTGGCCACTAGGGCAAGAAAGGCGAGTATTCGCCGTCTTTTTTCTTGCCCCCTGCCCGGCCGGGCACCCGGAACCGGACAGCAACAGCGCCGCCGGGCCGTCGTGCGCAGAAATCTGGGTACGAAATCTGGCTCGTATGCGTTGCCCCCTAGCCGATCTATGCTGTATAGGGGTGGAGGGAAGGTTCCGGCGCCAGCCGGGACCGGACAGGTGCCGTCTGCGAGGAGAACGACATGGAGCCACCAGCGGAGCGACTCAAGAGCGATGACCTCCTGGACGAGGTCAAGCGGTCTCTTCACGAGAAGGACATCATTGATGTGGACGAGGAGCGTGTCAAGATCGTCGTGTTCAACTCCGGCGGCAAGCGCTACGCCTTCTACGGCCGCGACATCAGGGAGATCCTCCCCCCGCGCGAGATCTTCCCGGTGCCTTCCCTGCCCGAATTTCTGCCAGGCCTGATCAATGTGCGCGGCGACATCGAGTCGGTCATCGACATCCGCTGCTTCCTCGGCGGCGCGCAGAGCGATGCGGCCAAATGCCTGATCGCCATGGCCGTGCAGGGGACTTTCCGCTCCGGCATCCTGATTGATTCCGTGGAAGACGTGGTGGACCTGCCCGTCAGCGCCATCAAGCCGCCGCTTTCAACCCTCGACGGCGCCGCGCGCGAGCTGGCGGCAGGCGAGATCGAGCTGGGCGGGGCCACGGCCACGCTGCTCAACATTGAAACGCTGGCGGACAAGGTCACCCTATGAACGAGCAGGCGGACCGGCCGCAGCACTTTCCCCTCACCCTGCTCCTGTTCTCCGTCGGCGGGATCAACTTCGGCGTGGATACCGGCCAGGTGCTGGGGACCAGCACCCAGGGAAGCGGCACAGATCCGCAAGAGGATGCCCCGCTCTGGTTCCACAGGAGCATGGGGTCCATGGGCGACCCGTCCTATGCCGAGCCCACAACGATATTGGTAAAGTCCACGCGGCAAGAGGGCTGCCGGGTCGTCATCGACGCCATGCAGGAGATCATCGAGGTCGGCGTGGACGAGATACTCCCCTTTCCCGCTGTGCTCGAGCCCTTTGCCCGGCGCAAGGGCATGTGGGGGGTCTACCCCCGCCTGGGGCACATGTTTCTTCTGGTG
>JANXYI010000404.1 GCA_025350085.1 Deltaproteobacteria bacterium | reverse complement strand
GCGACTTGGCCACGAACATGGGGTCCACGCGGCCCGAGCAGGGCACGCGGATGATCCGAAGCTCCGTGGGCTGGCTGAACCGGGCCACGCCGGCCGCGTCTGCGCCGCCGTACGAGCACCAGTTGCACAGAAACCCTATGATCCGGTAGTCTCGTCCCATGTCCGGCATAGCGCGTTGACCTCCGCAAGGAGCTGGGAATCGGTGAAGTGCGCAAGCTGGATGGCCCGCACGGGACAGGTGACGCTGCAAATGCCGCAACCCTGGCACACGGTTTCGACCACCTCGGCGCGCTTGGAGCCGTCGCGCAGCTCACGCATGCGGATGGCGCCAAAGGGGCAGGTGCGTTCGCACTTGCCGCAGCCGATGCAGCGGATGGTCTGGACCTGGGCGATCTGCGGATCGCTTTCGAGCTTATCCTTGGACAAAAGGGCCAGGACCTTGCCCGCGGCCGCGCTGGCCTGGGCCACGCTGGCCGGGATGTCCTTGGGCGCCTGGCAGGCCCCGGCCAAAAACACGCCCACGGTGTTGGTCTCAACCGGCCGGAGCTTGGGGTGGCTCTCCAGGAAGAACCCGTAGGCGTCGTAGGAGATGCGCAGCTTCTCGGCCAGCGCAGGCGCTCCCTTGCTCGACTCCGCGCCCACGGCCAGCACCACCAGGTCCGCCGCGATCTCCACCTGGGTGCCCATGAGGGTGTCGGCCCCGCGCACCACGAGCTGGCCGCCGCCAATTCCGGACTGGGGACCGGCCTTGGGGTAGATCTGGGCCACGCGGCCGCGGATGTACTGGACCTCGTACTCCTCCTGGGCGCGGCGCACGAATTCCTCGTAGCCTTTGCCCGTGGCCCGGATGTCCATGTAGAAGACATAGGCGCGGGAGTCCGGGATGTGGTCGCGGGTCAGGATGGCCTGCTTGGCCGTGTACATGCAGCAGAAGTTCGAGCAGTAGGGCCGGTCCACGGAGCGGTCGCGGCTCCCCACGCAGGAGATGAAGACCACGGTCTTGGGCTCTTGCCCGTCGCTGGGCCTCTTGATGTGCCCGGCCGTGGGGCCCGAGGCCGAGAGCATGCGCTCGTACTGCAGCGAGGTGACCACGTCCGGGTAGCGCCCGCCGCCGTACTCGCCGTACTTGGTGTGGTCGAAGAGGTCGATGCCCGTGGCCACGATGACCGCGCCGACCTTCTCGGTGACCACCTCGTCCTGCATGGTGTAGTCGATGGCGTCGGCCGGGCAGACCTTCTGGCACACGCCGCACTTGCCCTTGGTGAACTGGCGGCAGACGCTCGGGTCGATGGCCGCGCGCTTGGGGATGGCCTGCGGGAACGGGATGGTGATGGCCGTGGTGGTCGAGATGCGCTCGTTGAAGCTGTCCGGCACCTTGCGGCTGGGGCACTTCTCCAGGCAGGCCCCGCAGCCCGTGCACTTGTTCCAGTCAACATACGGGGTCTTCTTGCGGATCTTGACCTCGAAATTGCCCACGTAGCCGGAGAGCTCTTCCACCTCCGAGAGCGTGTGCAGGGTGATGCGCGGGTGCTGGCCCACGTCGACCATCTTCGGGCCGAGCACGCAGACCGAGCAGTCCACGGTGGGGAAGGTCTTGTCCAGCTTGCTCATGACCCCGCCGATGGCCTGCTTGCGCTCCACCAGCAGCACGTCCAGCCCGCCCTCGGCGCAGTCCAGCGCGGCCTGGATGCCGGCCACGCCAGCACCCACAATGAGCACACGCTTCTGGACCTCGAAGCTCTTGGCCGTGAGCGGCCGGTCGTAGCGCAGCTTTTCCACGGCCATGCGCACCAGATCGATGGCCTTCTCGGTGTTGCGCTTGCGGTCAAGCGAGATCCAGGCCACGTGCTCGCGGATGTTGGCCATCTCGAACATGTAGCGGTTCAGTCCCGCGCGCTCCACGGCCCGGCGGAAGGTCACCTCGTGCATCCGGGGCGAGCAGGAGGCCACCACCACGCCGTCGAGCTTGAGGTCGCGGATGGTCTGCTCGATGGTCTTTTGGCCCGGGTCGGAGCAGGCGTACATGTGGTCCGTGGCAAAGACCACGTCCGGAAACTCGCGCGCCGCAGCGGCCACGGCCTCGCAGTCCACGGTGGCGGCGATGTTGTTGCCGCAATGGCAGACCATCACGCCTATGCGCACGGGGTGTCCTCCTTGCAGTCGGACCCGGTTGCGGGCTTGTCCGCAGCAAAGCCCTTAAGGGGGGCCTTGGCGGCCTGAGCCTTTTCGGCCTCGGCTGCGCGCCGGGCCGCCGTCTCAAGGGCCGGGTGAAGCGGCAGCACCAGCTTGGAAAGACCCAGAGAAGACTCCGGCAGGCCCAGGGCCAGACCGAGCAACTGCGTAAAGTACGGCACCGGCTGGGCGTAGTTTTTGCCCGCCGCAGCGTTCACCTGGCCGCGCCGGAGGTCCAGGTTCATCTGGCACAGCGGGCAGGCCACCACGATCACGTCGGCGCCGCAGTCCTCGGCCATGCCGAGAATCCGCGCCGAGAGCCGCTGCATCATGTCCAGCCTGGGCATGCCAAAGGCCGCGCCGCAGCACTCGGTCTTGAAGGGAAAATCCACCACCGTGGCGCCGCAGGCCGTGAGCAGGCGGTCCAGCGCCGTAGGGTTCTCGGGGTCGTCAAAGGCCATGAGTCCGGGCGGCCGGTTCATGATGCAGCCGTAGTACGGGGCCACGCGCAGGCCGGTGAGGGGGTGCTTCACGGCCGCCGCGATGGCCTCCACGCCGACATCCTCCACCAGCACCTGGAGCAGGGACACGGCCTTCGCGCGCAGGGGCGCGGGCCGGTCCAGCAGGCGCTCCACCCGGGTGCGGAAGGTCTCATTGTCCGCCTCGGGGGCCTCGGGCGACTCGTTGTCGGGCTGGGCAACCTCGGCCAGGTGGTGGCTGGCGGTGCGCAGGGCGGCCAGGCAGCTGGGGCAGGGCGTGGTCACGCGGTCATGCCCGGTCAGCTCGGCCTGGAGCAGGTTGCGTGCGGCCAGCGCCCCGGCCAGGACGTGGTCCACGGTGTGCGCCGGGGTCGACCCGCAGCAGGTCCAGTCCGGCACGTCCACCAGGGTCACGCCCAGCGCTGCGCAGCAGGCCCGGGCCGAGGCGTCGTACTCGGCCGCGGTGCCGGTCTGGGAGCAGCCGGGATAGTAGGCCAGGGTCAGTTTTTCCGGAGCCGGGGCAATCATCCCTTGTCCTCCGTCTTGCAGCCGCAAGGTGTGGCGTCAGGGGAATGGGCGCTGGCCCCTTGAACCGCGAAGCGGTGGAAGCGGGAGAAGATGGCCGCGACCTCGGCCTTGCCGTGGCCGCCTGGCTCGTGCGGGGTGAGCGAGAGCTTGCCGCGGGTGAGCATGGGCAGGCCCAGTCCCGCGTCCTGCAGGGGCTTGCCGCCCTTGAGCGCGAAGACCGCGGCCAGCCCGGCCTCGAAGACCCGGCCGTGCTTGGCCACGGAGGCCAGGAAGCTGTCGGTGAAGGTCTTGACGCTCGCTTCCGGGGCAAACCCGGCGCGCCGGGCCATGTGCCGCAGCACGTCCATGACCCGGGCCACGTCGATGTTGTTGGGGCATCTTGTGGTGCAGGCCTGGCAGGTGGCGCAGAGCCAGACCGAGCGGCAGGACAGAGCCTGTTCGCGCAGGCCCAGCTGCACCAGGCGCATGACCTGGTGCACGGGGAAGTCATAGTCCAGGGTGTACACGCAGCCAGCGGTGCAGTTCCCGCACTGGTAGCAGGATTCAAGCAGTTGACCGGACTCGTGCGCCACCTCGGTCTGGAAGCCGGGGTCGCGGTCGGCCGCGAGGTCGATCATCCGCAGAGGGGGCCGCATGGGGGTCTGCATGGTGTGCCTCCGGGGCAAGGGTTCCCAGCCTGGGGAGTAGCAGACAGGCCCGGCCAAGGCAAGGGTGCGGCCGGATTCGCGCCGAGTGGCGCTTCTCGTGAGAAGGACCGGCCTGGCCAGAGAGGCGGCCGGGGCTCCCGCTGATCCGGGGCAGCGGGAGCCCGGCCCGCC
>JANXYI010000398.1 GCA_025350085.1 Deltaproteobacteria bacterium | reverse complement strand
CCGACCCCGGCTTCCGGCCAGCAGGCACTCGTCCAGGTCGTCCTTGCAGAGGTAGGCCGAGTCCGGCAGGCCGTCGAAGAGCCCGGCCCCGGCGCAGCGCAGGAGCAGCTTGCGCGAATTTCCTTGCGCGGCCAGGCCCTCGGCCTCCAGGATGTCTGCCAGCTTTTCCGCAGCCTGCTGCATCCCGGCATAGGACAGGGTGAGCAGGTCGGCCAAGCGGTTCTGGTCCGTGGTGAGCTGGCCGGGCTGGCCGCGCAGGACGCTGGTGAGCTCCAACAGGCGCTCGCGCAGCGTGTCCTGGAGCCAGAAGCCGTCCTTGTTCTCGTGCTCGATCATGGTGCGCACGGCCTGCTCGTAGAGCGCCTCTGCCGCTTCGCCGTCCGGGCCGGGCTCTTCGCAACGGGCCAGGAAACGGTCCAAGAGGAGCTGCATGGCCGGGCCCTCGTCGAACACGGTCTCGAAGTCCGGCCGCAGTCCGAGGTCCAGGGCGAAAAGCCGCACCAGCAGGTTCAGCAGGCTGTCGATGGTGCGGATGCCCAGGTGCTGGGCGTGGCGCAGGATGTCCTGAAGCAGCGCCTCGGCCCGGGCCGGGTCCATGTCCCGGTCGGCCGGTTCGGGCAGGTTCAGCGCCCGGCGCTTGAGGGCCTGGAGCACGCGCTCCTTCATCTCGGCCGCGGCCTTGTTGGTGAAGGTCACGGCCAGGATCTCGGGCCAGGAATAGCCGAGCGGCCGTTCGGCTGCCCCGGCGCAGGCAAAGCCCACGGACCCCTCGGAATCGGCATCCCCTGCATCCGTGGACCCGGACAAAAGCTCCAGGAAGCGCCGGGTAAGGGCAAAGGTCTTGCCCGAGCCGGCCGAGGCCTTGACCTGCCGGAAGGCGCTGGCGCTCATGCGTCGGCCTTGGCAGCCGGTTCTGCGGGCGTGCCGGACCGGGTCAGCCGGGATGCGTCGAGGGACATGGGCCTTGGTGCTCCTGGGAATGCGGTTCCTGCGGTCACAAAGCTCTAAGGTGTTTTGCCTTGGCCGTCAAAAGAGGGCGCATGGGCGGCAGTTGCCGGGACCGTGCGCAGCGCGTAGGGTGGCCCTTATGGATCAACAGCAAAATGCACTGAATGTGGCGCAGAGCGCCGAAGTCAACAAGGCCATGCAGGGCCAGCGGCTGGACAAGGCGCTGGAGCTGCTGCTCCCGGATTCTGGCCTGCGCCTCAGGCGGCGGCTCATCGAGTCCGGCCGGGTCCTGGTGGAAGGGCGGCCCGCTGTCGCCTCGTTCAAGGTCCGGCTGGGCCAGCGCCTCGACCTGCTGGCCGAAGACGTCTTGACCGCGCCTGCGCCGAAGATTCCGGTGGTCAAGCGCACCATGAGCTTTGCCGCGCTGCTCAAGCCCGCCGGGCTGCACAGCGCAGCCATCAGCGGCCGCAGCGAGCCCAATGTGGAGGCGCTTTTGCCCGGGCTCTTCCCCGAGGCCCAGCCCGTACTCCTGAACCGCCTGGACTTCCTCACCTCGGGCCTGCTCCTGGTGGCGCTCAAGCCCACCGCGGTCAAGGACTACATGGCCCTGGACGCGCTCAAGGTGGTCAAGGAGTATGTGGCCATCGTCGTGGGCGAACTCACCGAGCCGCTGGAACTCAGGCGCGCACTCGACGCCGACGACCGCAAGCGCACGCGGGTGCTGGCCCGGCTGGATGCGGAGCGGCGCAACTGGACCTACGTCTGGCCCGAGGCCGTGCTGCCCGGCGGCCCGCTTGGCCCGCTGACCCGGGTGCGGGTGCATATCTACACCGGGGCGCGGCACCAGATCCGCGCGCACCTGGCCGCGGCCATGCTGCCGATTCTGGGCGATCCGCTGTACGGGGAAGAGAATGGGTCGGCCGCGCGGCTGTACCTGCACCACCGGCACATCGCGTTTCCGCGCTTCGAGGCCTCGGCACCCGCCAACTGGCCGGAGCCGGTTGCGCCTGCGGAAGGGTAAAGAGACTGAATTGAATGGATTGTCTGAACGGACGGGTCTGAACGGGTCCGGTTCAACCGGACAGGCAAAGCGGACAACGAATCAGACAACTATTCTGACAAGAGCGCCCTGGCAAAGTCCTCGCCCACAAAGGGCCGCAGGTCCTCCATCTTCTCGCCCAGGCCCACAAAGCTGATGGGCAGCTTGTGCGTGATGGCCACCCCGACCATGACCCCGCCCTTGGCCGTGCCGTCGAGCTTGGTCAGCACGATCTCGTCCACGCCCACGGCCTCGTGGAATAATTTGGTCTGCGAGAGCGCGTTCTGGCCCGTGGTGGCGTCGATGACCAGCACGATGCGGTGCGGCGCGCCGGGCAGCTTCTTTTCGAGCACGCGTTTTATTTTGCGCAGCTCTTCCATGAGATTCACTTTTGTATGCAAACGCCCGGCAGTGTCCAGCAGCACCAGATCATAGCCCTCGCGCTGGGCCAGGTCCACGGCCTCGAAGGCCACGGCCGCCGGGTCCGAGCCCTCGGCCTTGGCAAAGATGCCTGCGCCCACTCTGGCCGCCCAGATCTCCAGCTGGCCGATGGCTGCGGCGCGGAAGGTGTCGCCCGCGGCGATGAGCACACGCCGACCCTGCAACCTGGCGCGGTAGGCCAGCTTGGCGATGGTGGTGGTCTTGCCCACCCCGTTCACCCCGACCATCATGACCACCTCGGGCGGGCTGGCCACCTGGGGCTTTTTCGGCAGCGGGAAGAGCGCCTCCAGTTCTGCGGCGAGCACCTCGCGGAAGCGCGCGGCCTCGGTGACGCCCATGCTCCGCGCGCGCTGCCTGAGGTTTGTGAGCAGCTTCTGGGTGGCCTCGGAGCCCACGTCGGCCATGATGAAGATCTCTTCCAGCTGTTCCCAGAAGGCGTCGTCCAGGCCGCCTGTGCGGCCGAAGAGCGCACCCAGGCCGTCGGTGAAGCGGGCCCTGGTCTGGG
>JANXYI010000351.1 GCA_025350085.1 Deltaproteobacteria bacterium | reverse complement strand
CCCAGCAGGATCTGCGCCCAGCGCTTGCCCGCGGCCTTGAACTTCTCCGGCTCGGCCGCAGGGAGCATGGGGCAGCCTGTGTCGTCGAGCACGATGGCCTTGACCTTCTTGGAGCCCATGACCGCGCCCAGGCCGCCGCGACCGGCCGCGCGGGCGGGATGGCCCTCGGGATCGGAGAACTGCACCGAGGCGGCCAGGCGGCAGGTTTCGCCGGCCGGGCCGATGAGCATGGTGCCGGTCTTGGCGCCATGCTTGGCCATGATCTTGTCCATGCTGGCGTAGGTGCCCAGGCCTTCCATGTCGCTCGCGGACTCGAAACGGACCCCGTCCTTGGTGATGATGATGCTGGTCAGGCCCGCGCCCTCCTCGGGCTTGTCCTCCAGCACCAGGGCCAGGAGGCCCAGCTTGGCCAGCTTCTGGGCGAACTGGCCGCCGGAGTTGCTCTCCTTGATGGTGCCGGTGAGCGGCGACTTGGCGCCGAGCGAGATGCGGCCGGAATTGGCCACGATGGTGCCCGTGAGGATGCCCGCGGCAGCCACCAGCTTGTTGGCCGCGGACAAGGCGTGGCATGTGGCCGGAACCTCATTGCCCACGATGCGCGAGGTCAGCGCGCGGCCGCCCAGACCGGCGTACTGGCCCAGGTCCTCGAAACGGTATTCCTTGGTGCGGGTGTTGATACGCAGTATCTTCGACATGACGTCGCTCCTTTTTGTATCGATTGCGAAAAGAGGCCGCCTGCGCTAGGCACAGGGGGAATGGGTAGAGTATAGACATCAAAAACAGAACGTCAATGATGTTGGGATGTTATGTCAGACAAGGCATATATCCAGGCAGGCATAACAAAGGAACGTGCATGTCCGAGCAGCACACCCTGGTCATCCGCGCCGCCCCGCAGGCGCTGCTTGCCCTGACCCCGCTCCTGCGCGAGGGCGTGGGCGTGCTGCTGCGGCCGGGCCTGCCCCTGCGGCGCACCCTGGCGGAGGATCTGGGCCTGGACCCGGCCTACGTGGAGGAACGCGTGCAGACCGTGTTCCTCGACGGCTCGCCCGTGGACGACATCGACGCGGACTGCGCAAGCCACGGCTGCACCCTGGCCCTGGCCGGGGCCCTGCCAGGCGTGGCGGGCATCGCCATGCGCCGGGGCAGCCCGGTGGGCGTGTTCCGCGAGGGCATCACCCACGGGGCGACAGAAGGGCGGGCAGCATCCGGAAAAATGCTGGCCGTGACCCTCAAGCTGTTCAACTCCGTGGCCTTGGAGGCACTCAGCGCGGTGCTCGGCCAGGGCGTGAGCCTGCGCGCCGCGCGGCTTGCGGAGCTGCTGGCAAGCGACCCGCAGGCCCTGGCAGCAGCAACCTTCAGCCTGGACGGTCGGCCGCTTGACCGCGCAGGGCTTGTGGCGGCGCTTGCGGATAGCGATGGCCTGCTGAACGTGCAGGCCGCGCCATGAGCCTGGTCATCAACCCAGCCCTGCACACCCTGGCGGCAATCGCCGAGGCCGCAGGCGCAGCCATCATGGAGGTGCGCCGCTCCGGCTTCACGGTTGAGTACAAGGACGACGCCTCGCCGCTGACCAGGGCTGACCTGGCCAGCCACGAGACCATCCTGGCCGCGCTCAGCGAGCACTTCCCCGGCCTGCCCGTGCTCTCCGAGGAGGGCGCGGCCCTCCCCTACCCTGTGCGCTCCGGCTGGGAGCGGCTGTTCATCGTGGACCCGCTGGACGGCACCAAGGAGTTCGTCAAGGAGCTGGGCGAGTTCTGCGTGTGCATCGCGCTCGCCGAGCACGGCTTCCCGACGCTTGGTGCGGTGCACGTGCCGGTGTGGGGCAAGACCTATGTCGGCGGCCTGGGCCTTGGGTCCTACCGCCGCGAACTGAAGGGCGAATCGGGCGGCCCCTGGCAGGCCATCCACGTGCGCCAGCCCGACCCCACGGGCCTCACGATCCTCGCCAGCCGCTCGCACCCCAGCCCCGAAACCGAGGCTTGGCTGGCGGACAAGGTTGTCGCCGAACGCATCACCGCGGGCAGCGCGCTCAAGTTCTGCCTCGTGGCCGAGGGCGCGGCGGACCTGTACCCGCGCTTCAACTTCACCCGCGAATGGGACACCGCAGCAGGCCAGGCCGTGCTCGAAGGAGCGGGCGGCAGCGTGCTGACCCTGGACGGCAAACGTTTGCCGGTCAACAAACCGGAGTTGGAGAACCCGTCCTTCATCGCCTCGGCAAGACCTTTGTGAGCCTCCGGCGGCTGGTGGGCCTGAGGCCTCCCCATTGCGCCGAAAGGGCTGTTTCAGGAGGAACCTGAAACAGCCCTTTCGGCTTGTGTGGGTCAGGGGAAGCATTATAGGATACTCACTCCCCTGGCTACCCAAAGCGAAGGACTCCTTCCAGCGGCTTTGCGCTGGAAGGAGT
>JANXYI010000328.1 GCA_025350085.1 Deltaproteobacteria bacterium | reverse complement strand
GTGGCGATGATGCGCAGGCCCTGGGACGAGAGGGTCAGGGCCGTGGCGCCGCCCAGGGCCGCGTAGTGCCTGGTGGCCACAAGGCGCGCGTTGTGCAGGGCATCCTGGTCGGCCGCCTCGGCCGTCTCGCCCTGGCCCACGGCCTTGATGAGCACATAACGCGCCGGGGCCGGGCCAAGGCCGCGGTCCGGCTCGCTGTCCTGCGCGGCCAGGATCAGGGCCGCCTGTTCCGGCGCAAGGTCCGCTGCCAGGCCGGGCCGGGCCGGGCAGATGAGCAGGGCCAGGGCCAGTCCGGCCAGGACAAAATGGCCGACCCACAGAACAGTCCGCAGGCCGAGCCTGGGCCGGGATTTCAAAACGCGGGCAGGGCAGAGGGTGGCGCAAGGGCTGGGATGCATGGCGGCCTCCGGGTTTGACGGCTCGGCCTGACCGTAGCGCACTCCGGGCGGCAAGACAATCCGGCCAGCAAGACAACCCGGCGGGGCAGGCCATCCGGTGGGCACGGCCCTGGGGGCACACGGGCCGCCGGGCTACGGGGACCGTTGCCCTGGTTGCAGGGGTCTGGTAGACAGCCTCAGCGGCGGAACACTGCGCCGGAACCCTACACTGAAAGGAGCACACGAGATGCAGCGTCTCTTCCGTTTGGGCCTGCGAGCGGGCCTGTTGGCGGCCCTGATGGTCCTGTCCCTGTCGGTCCTGGCCCAGGCAGCGGCCCCGGCCCCGGCTGCGGTCACCCCGGCCCCGGGCAAGATCCTGGTCAAGCTTGAGACCAGCATGGGCGACATCGTGCTGGAACTCTACAAGGACAAGGCCCCGCTCTCGGTGGCGAGCTTCCTCACGCACGCCAAGAGCGGCTTTTATGACAACACCATCTTCCACCGCGTCATCAACAGCTTCATGATCCAGGGCGGCGGCTTCGACATGACCATGCGCGAGAAGCCCGCTGGCCCGGCCATCAGGAACGAGGCCGACAACGGGCTCAAGAACAGCCTGTACACCGTGGCCATGGCCCGCACCTCGGACCCGCACTCGGCCTCGGCCCAGTTCTACATCAACGTCAAGGACAACCGCAGCCTGGACTACTACAGCAAGACCGACGCGGGCTGGGGCTATGCGGTGTTCGGCAAGGTGGTGGACGGCAAGCGCGTGGTGGACGAGATCAAGGGCGTGCCCACGGGCAAGCGCGGCATGTTCGACGACGTGCCGCTCAAGCCCATTCTCGTCAAGAAGGTCACGGTGCTCTCCGAATAGCCGACGTTGTCGGCCCGTCGGAATTCCATCCGGCTGACGAGGCGGTCCCGCAGGGGCCGCCTTTTTTCCGGCGTCAGGCGGCTTTCAAGGGTGCGGTTTCGATGGATTCGCGGCTCTGCCGGACAGCCTCATCATGGGACAGGCCGCGGCCGTGGCGCAGGAGCGTGTACAGCAGGCCAGCCGGGTGCTGCGGGTGTTTGGGCCGCGCGGCATGCGGCTGCTGTTCGGCATCGGTGCGGATGTGCTTGTTCATGGCGCTAACCTCCGTGGTTGTGGAAAGCGGGCATTTACCCGCCTGCACAATCCGTATGCCAGGGCCGTGTGACGGGAGGATGAAGGCCGGGCAACAGTTCGGTCGGGGTTAGGGGTATGGCCGAAATCCCAACCCCGGGGAGGGGGTTTCCCGCATGTTCCGGTTGGTGCCTAGCCATCGCTGCTGGCGTCGTCCAAAACCGGCGGCACGCCGCAGGCCCTGGCCCGTTCGTTTTCCTCGGCGCGCAGGGCCCGGCGCAGCACCTTGCCGACCATGGTCTTGGGCAGGGACTCGCGGAATTCCACCTGCCGCGGCACCTTGTACCCGGCCAGCTTCTGGCGACAAAAGCCGATGACCTCGGCCCTGGTCAGCTCCATTCCCGGCCTGGGCACGACGAAGGCCTTGACCACCTCGCCGCGCGCGTCGCAGGGCACACCCACGGCCACGGCCTCCAGGATCTTGGGGTGCTGGTGCAGCACCTCGTCGATCTCGCGCGGGTAGATGTTGTATCCGGCGCTGATGATCAGGTCCTTCTTGCGGTCCTTGATGAAGAAATAGCCGTCCTCGTCCATGTAGGCGAGGTCGCCGGTGTAGAGCCAGCCGTTTCTCAGTACGTCGGCGGTGTCGCCCGGCCGGTTGAAGTATCCGGCCATGACCTGCGGGCCGCGGACAACCAACTCGCCCAGCTTCCCCGGCGCCAGGGCCGGGCCGCCCAGGTCCTGGTCCACGATCCTGGCGTCCGTGCCGGGCACGGGCAGGCCGATGGACCCGTGCTTGGCCAGGCCCAAGAGCGGGTTGATGTGCGTCACCGGACTGGCCTCGGTCAGACCAAAGCCCTCGCAGATGTGCGCGCCCGTGGCCTTTTGGAACTGCTCGAACCACTCCACGGGCATGGGCGCGGACCCGGACACGCAGTACTTGAGGCAGGACAGGTCAACGGCGCCGACGTTCTTCTGCTGCAAGAGCGAGATGTACACCGAGGGCGCGCCCGGGAAGACCGTGGGCCGGTGCCTCTGGATGGCCTTCAGCAGGTCCGCAGGCACGAAGCGCGGGAACAGGAGCAGCGTGGCGCCCACGGCCGTGGCCAGGTTCAGGCACACGGTGAGGCCGTAGATGTGGAAGAAGGGCAGCACGCCGAGAAAGATCTGATGGCCCTTCGCCAGGGGCGGCAGCATGGCCGCGCACTGGCGCACGTTGGTGTGGAGGTTGGCGTGGCTGATCATGCAGCCCTTGGCCAGGCCCGTGGTGCCGCCGGTGTATTGCAGGAGCGCCAGATCCTTCTCGGGCAGAAGCCCCTGGCAGGTGTAGCGGGTTTGCCCGCGCGTGAGCATGGACCAGCCGAGCACCGCGGGGTCGCCCTGGGGCAGGCTGGTCCTTTTGCCCTCGCGCCAGGAGCGCAGCCGGTAGAGGAGGTCCAGCGGGAAGCGCAGGCCGTCACTGATGCTGGTGACAAAATACTTTTCGATGGGCAGCCGGTCGCGCAGCGGCGCGATCTTGGGCCAGAGCAGGTCGAGCAGGATCAAAAAGCGCGCGCCGGAGTCCCGGAACTGGTGGACGATCTCGGTCTCCATGTACAGCGGATTGGTGAAGACCACGGTGCCGCCCGCGCGCAGCACGCCCCAGTAGGCGATGACGGCCTGGGGCGTGTTCGGCAGCATGATGGCCACGCGCTCGCCGCGCGCCAGGCCCTGCTGGCGCAGGTTGGCGGCCAGGACCGCGGAGAGCCGGTCCAGCCGACTGTAGGAGAGGGTGCGGTTCTCGAAGATCAGGGCCGGACGCTCGGGCCAGCGCCGGGCGGCCTCTTCGAGCAGGCTGTGCACGGGCCTGGGGTCCGGGGCGAGGCCGTGCGGCACCTCCGGGTCGTAGTGCGCGATCCAGGGACGCGTGGTGTCGGGCATGCATCATCCTCCGGGAAAGCGCGGCCCTTTGGGAAAGCGCGGGCAGGTTCGGACGCGCCCGAATATAGGTGCCGGGCACGGTCGAGGCAAGGGGAATGCCCTGCGGCCAGGCTGCACCGAGCGCCCGGAAGTAAAGAATTTGGCAAAAAATGTCGATTCTTCATTGTGTCCATGAATGAAAAAGTGTTTGACTGCGCAGTTCGCGGAATGTCCGCCAGGGGCGCGGCTCTCCGCCGGAAGGCCCGGCGCCCGCCAGGATGTTGACAAACCTTGCCTGGTGCGGCTAGATGCAGTAGGATGCGGGCCGGGGCCACCGGGCCTGGATCATTGACCAAGTGAATGATTTGAGCAGTATTGGCCTGGGGCTTGCATCACAATGGGCGCAAGGCCACGGGCGGCAGAGCCTTCCGTCCCCCGAGGCCGCACCTGGCCCTGAACTGTCGCACCGCATCAACCATTGGGTGAACGAACATGCTGCTCGCCGACGGAAAATTCATCAAGCCCAGCAAGGAAGCCAGGGTGCTCTCCATCCTGAACTCCCTGTCCCAGGACTCCGCCCTCTCGCAGATCGAGCTGGGCAAGCGCCTCAAGCTTTCCGGGGCCATGGTTAACCAGTACCTTCGGCTGCTGCAAGAGCAGAACCTCATCGAATACCGCCCGGTGAACGGCAAAAGCTATCGCTACGTGCTGACAAGCGGCGGGGAGAAGAACCGCAGGCAGATGTTCTCCGACTATTCCAGCGAGACCATCCGCCTGTACACCAACATCAAGGATTTCATTCTCTCCAAGCTGCGCAGCCTGGAGCGCCGCGGACGCAAGAAGATCGCCCTGTTCGGGGCCTCGGAGACCTGCGAGGTGGTGCTCTCGGCCCTGCGCGACACCGGTTTTCTGGTGGTGGCCGTGGTGGACAACGACCCGGACAAGCACGGCACCCTGTTCCACGGCTACGTCATTTCCTCGCCCCTGGTGCTTGAACATGTTGACTGCCAGTGCGTGGTCATCACTTCCTTTGGCCGCCAGGATGAGATATACCAGCAACTGCAGCCCGTCTCCCAGAAGTGCGGGCTCGAAATCGTGAGGCTGTGAGCATGGCGCACCCCCCCTACATCCAGACCCGCTCCGGTCTGCGTATCGGACAGGGCCAGAGCTGTTTCATCGTGGCCGAGGTGGGCAACAACCACCAGGGCGACATGGACCACGCCCGGCGCATGGTCGAAGAGGCTGCCAAGGCCGGCGTCCAGGCCGTGAAGTTCCAGAAGCGGCACCTGGAGTCCCTGCTCACCCGCGCGGGCCGCGAGGCCCCCTACACCGGGGCCAACAGCTTCGGCCCGACCTACGGCGCGCACCGCCTGGCGCTCGAACTCGACGCAGCAGAGATGGCCGAACTCAAAACCCTGGCCGAGTCCCTGGGCCTGGTCTTCTTCGCCTCGGCCTGGGACGAGGTCAGCCTGACCGAGATGCTGGCCCTTGACGTGGAGCTCCTGAAGGTCTGCTCCGCGGACCTAGTCAACGTGCCGCTGGTGCGCCGCGTGGCGGCCACCGGGCTGCCGGTGATCCTGTCCACGGGCATGAGCAGCCTGGAGGAGATCGACGCGGCCGTGGCCCTGGTGCGCTCCTTCCACGACGACCTGGTGCTTTTGCACTGCAACAGCTCCTACCCCTGCCTCGAGGAACAGATCGGCCTGCCGGTCATGGACACCCTGCGTGACCGCTACCGCTTGCCCGTGGGCTATTCTGGGCACGAGCGCGGCCTGGCCCCCAGCGTGGCCGCCGTGGCCCTGGGCGCCTGCGTGGTCGAGCGCCACTTCACCCTGGACAAGAACCAGACCGGCACGGACCACAGGGCGTCCCTTGAGCCTGCCGAGCTGGCCCTCCTGGTGCGCATGATCCGCGAGGTCGAGGAGGCCATGATCCTCAAGGGCAAGAAGGTCTTCCCCGAGGAGCTGGCCGCGGCCAAGAAGCTGCGCAAGTGCCTGGTCTTTTCGCGTGATCTGCCGGCCGGGCATGTCCTGGTCCCGGCCGATCTGACCACCAGGAGCCCGCTGGACGGCATCTCCCCGGTGCACTGGGACGAGGTGCTGGGCGCGGTGCTCATCCGCCCGGTGAAGCACGAGGAGCCCCTGCAATGGGAGACCCTCTCCGTGCGCGGGGCACAGGCCACGGCCGCCTCCTCGTCCACCTAAGGCTTCCAGCCCGCCGGGCCGGGGAGAACAACCGCAAGCGCCAAAACAGCGAGGGCCGGGACGAAATTCGTCCCGGCCCTCGCTGTTTTGGCTCGTTGCGACCGCGCGCGGCCCGGCCTAGGGCTGTTTGGCCATGCCCCCGAGCACGGAGCCGAGCTGCAGGTGCACGGGCATGGCAAAGTCCTTGGCCGTGACGTTGGTGGCCATCTTGCGGCGGCTGGCCACGGTCACCTGCGTACCGGTTCCGAGCGGCCTGAAGTACACGCCCACGTTCTCGCCGTTGGACATGTGGCCCATGATGCGCTCGGCCAGGATGTACTTCCTGGCCGGGTCGATCTCCACCGTGCGCAGCCCGACCATGGTCAAGGCCTGTAGGGTGGCCTGGAACACCTGGTCCGGCGGTTGCTGGTAGACCATGGTCACGCCGGGCTGCTGCGCGTCGCCCACGGGCCGCATTCCGTCCACGCTGGCGCAGGCCGAGAGGACCAGGGCCAGGAGAAGCGTTGCCAGTGCTCGCGTCATGGGCGTGACCTCCGTCTCGGGCGCGCTAGAACCCGTGCTCACGCAGGAAATCCAGGCTGAGCTTGGAGGATGCGTCCCCGCCGCCCTTGCCAGCCGCTGCCAGCCAAGGCCCGAGCATGTTCTGCACGTACTTGCCGATGAGATCGGTCTCCATGTTCACGCGGGTGCCGGGCTGCCAGCCGGAGATGGTCGTCTCCCGCTGGGTGGCCGGGATGATGTTCACGGAGAGAGACCCCGGGGCGCAGGCGTTGACCGTCAGGCTGATGCCGTCCAGCGCCACCGAGCCCTTGGGCACCACCAGCGGACCGAACTCCGGCGGAAAGGAAAGCGTGTACACGCGGCTCTCGCCAGCGGGTGTGCTGTCCTGAACCACGGCCAGGCAGTCCACGTGCCCGCTGACCAGGTGCCCGCCCAGGCGCTCGCCCAGGGCCAGGGCGCGTTCCAGGTTGACCGCACTGCCGGTCTTCAGGCCCCCCAGGCTGGTGTGGTTAAGCGTCTCGGCGCTGGCGTAGACCGTGAACCAGTTCTCGCCCGCGGTCTCAACCGTCAGGCAGGCCCCGTTCACGGCAATGGACTCGCCGAGCCGGATGCCCGGCAGCTCGAACAGGGCGCGGATCTTGAGCCTGGTCTCGGCCCCGCGCGCCTCGACAGCCTCGATCCGGCCCTTGCCCTGCACCAGTCCGGTGAACATGGCTCACGCCCTCCGGGGCTTGTAGGTCAGTTTCAGGTCGTCGCCCCGGGAGTCGGCCACGGCCAGGCGGAAGTTCAGCGTGTCGTCCATGCTTGGCACGGCCCCGCCCGCGAACAGGCTCTTGCCCTCGGCGTCGCCCAGCACGCGCGGGGCCAGGTAGAGCACGAACTCGTCCACCAGGTCCTGGCGGGCCAGGGAAAGGGCCAGCTGGCCGCCGCCCTCGCACAGCGTGCGGTGGCAGCCGTACTCCTGGCGCAGGCGCGTAAAGGCCCCGTGGAAGGACAGGCTGTCGCTGGCCCCCAGCTGCTCGGCGCGCAGTTCCGGCAGGCCCCAGATGAGGGTGCCGCGCTCGCGCAGCTCGTCGGCCAGCGGGGTCTTGGCCGAGTACTCGCTGGTCCAGAAAAGCACCTGCTCGGGCCGCTGGCGCAGCAGGTTGAAGTTCGTATAGGCCTTGGGCAGGGTGCTGGTGACCACCACGGCCAGGGGCTGGCAGAAGCCTTTTGGCAGGCCGTCCTCGCCCAGGCGGCAGGTGAGCTCCGGGTTGTCGCCGTAGAAGGTGTTGCCGCCCACGATGACCGCCTGGACCTGGGCGCGCAGCTTATGCACGTCGGCCTGGGACTCCGGCCCGGAGACGGCCTGGGGACGGCCCCCGCGCGCGGCGATCTTGCCGTCGAGCGTGCTGGCCATCTTGAGGATGCTGTAGGGCCGGTTGGTGGTCGTCCAGATGCGG
Source organism: Deltaproteobacteria bacterium (assembly GCA_025350085.1). Lineage (GTDB taxonomy): Bacteria > Desulfobacterota > Desulfovibrionia > Desulfovibrionales > Desulfovibrionaceae > Humidesulfovibrio. The sequence goes on along the minus strand of JANXYI010000328.1, from coordinate 708 downwards.
AACTCGTCGATCAAGTCCTGGCACAGGGCCTCCTGGACGCCGGTCTCGACCTCAAGCCCGGCGGCGCGCAGGGCCTCGGCCCCGCCGCCCGCCACGTGCGGGTTGGGGTCCAGGCAGCCGATGACCACCCGGCGCAGGCCTGCGTCCAGGATGGCTTTCGTGCAGGGCGGGGTCTTGCCCTGGTGGTTGCAGGGCTCGAGCGTCACGTAGAGGGTGCAGCCAGCCGGGTCCACGCTGTGCGCCCGGGCGTCGCCCAGGCACTCCACCTCGGCGTGGGGGCCGCCGAAGGCCTTGTGCCAGCCCTCGGCCACGATTTCGCCGCCCTTGGCCAGCACCGCGCCCACGCAGGGGTTGGGAGCCGTCTCTCCGCGTCCGCGCAGAGCAAGTCTCGCCGCGCGCAGCATGAAGCGGTCATGTGGACCGGTAGTCTCCAGGCAGGTAGGCATGTTCCACTCCCGCTTCCTTGAGCATGTCGTTGGCCAGTTCGTCCGGGTAGCTTTCCGCGAAATAGATGGCTTTGACCTGGCAGTTGATGAGCATCTTGGTGCAGATGAGGCAGGGCTCGGTGGTGCAGTAGATTTCTGCCCCGGCCAGCGACAGCCCGTGCAGGGCGCACTGGATGATGACGTTCTGCTCGGCGTGCAGGCCGCGGCAGAGCTCGTGACGCTGGCCCGAGGGCACGTTCAGGCGCTCGCGGATGCAGCCCAC
>JANXYI010000311.1 GCA_025350085.1 Deltaproteobacteria bacterium | reverse complement strand
GAGGGCTTCGAGCTCACCGTGGGCCGGCCCGAGGTCATCTACAAGAAGGACGGCGCCAAGATCACCGAGCCCATCGAGCGCGTGTACGTGGACTGCGACGAGACCTTCATGGGCATCGTCACCGAGAAATTGTCCATCCGCAAGGGCCGCATGGTCAACCTGGTGAACAACGGCAAGGGCCGCGTGCGCATCGAGTTCAGCGTGCCCTCGCGCGGGCTCATCGGCTACCGCGACGAATTCCTCACCGACACCAAGGGCACCGGCATCATGAACTCGTACCTGGAGGGCTACGGCGAGTACCGGGGCGACTTCCCGACCCGCTTCACCGGGTCCATCGTGGCCGACCGCTCCGGCGTGGGCGTGACCTACGGCATCTTCAACCTGGAGCCGCGCGGCCAGATGTTCGTCACCGCAGGCGACCCCCTGTACGAGGGCATGATCGTGGGCGAGCACACCCGCGAGGTCGACATCAATGTCAACCCGTCCAAGGAAAAGAAGCTCTCCAACATGCGCGCCTCGGGCAAGGACGAGGCCTGCACCCTGACCCCGGTGAAGCCCATGACGCTCGAGCGCGCCATCCACTTCATCCGCGAGGACGAGCTGGTGGAGATCACGCCGCAGTCCATCCGCCTGCGCAAGGCCGTGCTCTCCGCCGCCAAGCGCCACACCATGCGCGGCGGGCAGAAGACCGAAAACGAGTAGCAACAGCCAGGGCCCGCACATGAACCCGCTGCGCCTGCTCGTGAAACCCTCGGCCCGCCGCTTCTTCGAGGAAGCGGACCGGCTTCCGGGATTCACCACGGCGGACAAGCTGCACGGCTACCTCTACCTGCGCTGGCCCTACCTCTACATCAGCCTGATCACGGGCGAGCATCCGCTCGCCCGTGGCCTGGTGCGCCTGTCCCGCGGCCTGGACCGCCTCTTCCCCTCCCGCGTGGAAGCCCGGCGCAAGGCCCGGCGCGCCCAGAAGGCCGCAGGCGGCCTGCGCTTCGCCGACACCTACCACGGCAAGGTCCTGCCCACCGAAGAGGCCACCCGGCTGGTCAAGATCGGCCGCGAGGTCACACTCACCGCGCCGGAGTCCGTGGTGCCCTACGCGCTTGCGCGCGACATTGTGCTGAAAAACCCGGACCACATCGTGGTCTTCGACTGCCCCTGCCGGGCCTCGCGCCCGAACCCCTGCTCGCCCATGGACGTCTGCCTGGTCATGGGCGAGCCCTTTGCCAGCCTCGTCCTGGAACACAACGGCAAACGCGCCCGGCGCATCACCCCGGACCAGGCCGTGGACATCCTCAAGGCCGAGCACACGCGCGGCCACGTGCACCACGCCTTCTTCAAGGACGCGGCGCTCGGGCGCTTCTACGCCATCTGCAACTGCTGCGGCTGCTGCTGCGGGGCCATCGCCGCCCAGCGCAACGGCGCGGAGATGCTGGCCAGCTCCGGCTTTGTCATCCAGAACGACCCTGAGCTCTGTGTGGGCTGCGGCAACTGCGCGACGTTCTGCCAGTTCGGCGCGCTCAAGGCGCGCGACCGCACACTGCAGGTCAAGGCCGCGCGCTGCATGGGTTGCGGGGCCTGCGTGTCCAAGTGCCCCAAGCAGGCGCTCTCGCTTAAGTCCGACCCGAGCCGTGGCATGCCGCTTCTGGTCGAAGAAATACTGAAGAATGCCTCCGGCGGCCAAGGGGCCTGAGGCCCCTTGGAACCCCCGCTTGGCGGCGAACGAATGAGGAAGTCCGGGGGGAAATCATTTCCTCCGGCGGGGGCAAGAGGTAGCGCCCCTGGCTGCATCAAGGAGCATCATGCCGGAACCGATCCACAGACCCAAGAAACTGACAGCGCTGCATTTCGTGGCCCTGCTCGAGCTGGCCAAGGGCGCGCTGGTGCTGCTGGCCGGTTTCGGCGCCCTGTCGCTCTTGCACCAGGATGTGGGCCAGGCAGCGGAAGATCTGGTGCGGCTGTTCCACCTGAACCCGGCCAGCCACATGCCGCGCATCTTCATCAAGGCGGCCACGCACTTCACCGACGCGCGGCTGTGGTGGCTGGCGGCCGCGGCCCTGGGCTACGCCCTGGCCAGAATCGCCGAGGGCTATGGCCTGTGGCGCCGCAAGGCCTGGGCCGAGTGGTTCGGAGTGCTCACCGGCGCCATCTACATCCCCATCGAGATCTACGAGCTGCTGCAAAGGCTGACCTGGCCCAGGGCCACCCTGCTCACGGTCAACCTCGTGGTCGTGGGCTACCTGGCCGTGGACCTGAAACGGCTGAAGAAGGCCTCCGGCGGCCAAGGGGCCTAGAGGCTATTAGAACAGCCAAGGGGCTCTGCCCCTTGACCCCCGCCAAAGGGCCTGAGGCCCTTTGGAATCCCCATGACGCCGAAAGGGCTGGGTCAGGCTGCGCCTGACCCAGCCCTTTCGGCTATGAGGGGGTCCGGGGGGAATCATTCCCCCCGGCGGGGTCCAGGGGCAGCGCCCCTGGCCGCTTTCGGGGCTAGTCCCAGTTGGCGCCGCCGGGGATGTCGGAGACAGCGGAGTTCTGGGTATTCAGGGCCTGCAGCTGGCCTTCCAGCTGGCGCACGCGCGCGTCGAGTTCACGCACGCGGGCCTCGCTGACGGCCAGGGCTTCGGGGCGCAGGCCGGTGCTTTCGCTGATCAGGCTGCGGTCCATCTTGTTGCAGGCCGTGCTGACGAACAGCATGACGAAGAAGAAGACCCTGACGAAGGCTAGATTAATCCTGTTCATGTTCCTGTCCTCTTTCGCGCTCTCTCGCGCGGGTGCTGTTTTCGCTGCGTAGGCCCGCCAAATGGCCGTGGCTGCGCCTTTCATGGCCGCACCCTGCCGCCCCCAGCGTGGGTTGTAAATGCGGAAGATATTGAGTATGCCTTCGTCCAATGCGAAGGCTTAAGCCCAGGCGCGAAGCCCTGGCCTGGCCGAAAGGAGCGTGCCTGTGTCCTTTGACCTCACCGATCTGCGGCTGTTCCTGCACGTGGTGGAGAGTGGCAGCATCACCAAAGGCGCGGAGCGCACATTTTTGGCCCTGGCCTCGGCCAGCGCGCGCATCCGCAACATGGAGGACGCCCTGGGCGTCAAGCTGCTCTCGCGCGGGCGCCGGGGAATTCAGCCCACCGAGGCGGGCCACGCGCTGACGCGCCACGCCCACAGCATCCTGCACCAGTGGGAGCGCATGGTCGGCGACGTGAGCGAATACGCCCACGGGCTCAAGGGCCACGTGCGCCTCTTGTGCAACACGGCCACCATCACCGAGTTTCTGCCCGAGCTCCTCAGCTCGTACCTGCTGGCCCACCCCAATGTGGGCATCGACGTGCACGAGCGCCTGAGCACCGAGATCGTGCAGGACCTGCTCGAGGACAAGGCCGACGTGGGCGTGGTGGCCAAGAGCACCGACGTGGGCGAGCTCATGACCTTTCCCTTCCGCACGCTGAAGCTCGTGCTGGTGGTCTCGCCCAAACATCCGCTCGCGGCGCGGCGCTCGGTGGCCTTTGCCGAGACCCTGGACTTTGATTTCGTGGGCCTGGCCGAGGACAGCTCCATCCAGAAATACCTGGAGGCCCACGCCGTGCGCGCGGGCAAGCGCCTGAACTACCGGGTGCGGCTACGCGGCTTTCTGGCCGTGTCGCGCCTGGTGGAGGACAACGTGGGCATCGCCGTGATCCCGGAGACCGCGGCCCTGCGCTGCAAGGAGTCCATGGACCTGCGCATCGTGCGCCTCACGGACTCCTGGGCCAAGCGCCAACTCCTGCTCTGCGTTCGCAGCTTCACCACCCAGCCCCTGCACATCCGCGAGCTCATCGAGCACATCCGCGAGCCTGCCGCACCCCCGGAGCCCTGACGCTTCAAGGCCATTCGCCCGTCCGAACCCGGCGGGAGCCGAAGGCCTTGACGGCCCAGACCCCCTTCTGTAGTTTCGGCGCGTCGAGGCAACATCTCAGAACACGGTTGAAATCCGTGACGGTCCCGCCGCTGTAACCGGGGACGCCGTGCGCAAGGCAACTGCCGCCACTTTCGGGTGTACACCCGGGGGGAAGGTCGCGCACAGGCGGATGATCCGGAAGTCAGAAGATCTGTTGCCCCGTTGTTTTTCGCGTGGAGTCCGATGGCAAAGGATTCCGGCTTCCCCTCTTGGGGCGGCCGGAATCCTTTTTTTTAAACCTGCAAGGAGG
>JANXYI010000246.1 GCA_025350085.1 Deltaproteobacteria bacterium | reverse complement strand
GGGGCGAGCATGCAGAGTTAGTGCTGAGTCTGGAGCAAAGGAGGGAGAAAGACCTGCTCGACGCGATCTACGCCTCGACCTCCTGGAGGGTCACCGCGCCGTTGCGCTGGCTCAAGGGCCGGGTCAACATCTAACCGCTGGCAGCGGGACACGCGCAGCAGGACACACTGATGGTATTCAGCTCGCCAGAGTTCCTCTTCCTGTTCTTGCCGGTGGTCTTCTCTGGCTGGATGCTGCTTGCACGCTCTGGCCGTGCCTGGCGTAGTTGGTGGCTTCTTTTTGCTTCGTTCGGGTACTATGCCTGGGGGAACCCGGTTTTCCTGCCCCTGCTTCTGGTCTCCCTCCTGTTCAACTTTCTGGCTGCGGCCGCCATCGGCAACGCCACGGCCCGCAAGAAGGCTCTGCTGGCGTGGGCCGTGGCCGCCAATCTCGCCCTGCTTTGCGCCTTTAAATACCTCGATTTCTTCTCAGGCATCATCAACGCGTTATTTGGCACGGACCTGCCAGTGCTGCACATGGCCCTGCCTCTGGGCATATCCTTCCTCACCTTCATCCAGATCGCATACCTCGTTGACACAGCCCGCGGCGCCCCCCCCGCAGGCACCTTCCGAGACTATGGCCTCTTCGTGGCCTTTTTCCCCCAACTCCTGGCCGGGCCCATCGTCCTCCGGCGGGAGATGCTCCCCCAATATGCGGACACACGGGCCGGCCGCCTCAACTGGGAAAACGTGTGCATTGGTCTGTTCGTCTTCACCGTGGGTTTTTTCAAAAAGACCGTGCTGGCGGACCCCCTTGGAATATGGGTGGCCCAGGGGTTCGACCTCGCCCAGACCCTTTCCCGTTTCGAGGCCTGGTCCTGCGCCTTGGCATACACGCTCCAGATCTACTTTGACTTTTCCGGGTATGCAGACATGGCCATAGGTGTCGCGCTATTGTTCAATATCCGGCTACCGGCCAACTTCCACTCGCCTTACAAGTCCGCGGACATCGCCGAGTTCTGGCGGCGCTGGCACATGACGCTTGGCCGCTGGCTGCGCGAATACCTGTACATCCCCCTCGGCGGCGGACGGGCAGGATTGGCGCACACCCTGCGCAATCTGGCCGTGGTCATGTTTCTGGCCGGGCTGTGGCATGGCGCGGCCCTGCGCTTCGTGGTCTGGGGCCTCCTGCACGGCGCGGCTCTGGCCGTGCACCGGGTCTGGCGGCAGTATGGGCGGCCCCTGCCCCGGCTCGTCGGCCAGGCGCTGACCTTTATTTTCGTGGCCTGCGCCTGGGTACCGTTCCGGGCCAACTCCCTGAACGATACGCTCAAAGTCTGGCGAGGCATGGTCCTGGACGGGCCAAGCGGGGTAGCGCTCAATCAGTCCCCGGCCATCTTCATGGCCTACCTGCGCAGGGCCTGCGAGCTTGTCATTACGCATGCCGCCGGACCAGCTTTGATTCCAGCAAATGTCGAGGCCCTGCCGTTTCTGGCCCTGGGCCTTGGCATCGTGTTCCTCCTGCCCAACAGCATGCAGCGCATCGGGTTTGTGGAGGCGCAGGGAATCACGCCGCTGCCGCAACTGCGCGTGGCCCATGCCGTGGGCTACGGGTTGGCCTTCGCCGCAAGCGTGGTCTGCATGCTTTCTTCTTCCGGCACTGAATTCATCTACTTCAGGTTCTGACATGAAACAGCTGTCCGGACGAACATTCGCAAGCATCTTCCTAGCGAGCGCGCTGGTCTTCGCCGCAGCGCTGCCTGTTGCCAACTACTGTATCGACAGCTCGCGAGTTCTACACCAGGACGGACGCTACTACACGCAACCCTTGATCTATCCAAACATGCGCGTCATCGCCGTGGAGCACATCCTGCGGCGCAACGACCAAAGTTCAAAACTCCTGGCGGGCTCTTCGCGCGTGTGGGCGGGGCTCGACCCGCATATACTCGGGGATGGATGGGCCAGGCTGGCTTACACCGGCGGGCGAGTGTACGAACATCTGCAAAACCTTGAGACCATCAAGGCTCGCGGCGGTCGCGTCCAGGATGTGCTCGTGGCCCTGGACGACGCCTCCCTGTACACCCGCAGTGCCAACGACGGTGATTACATCCTACGCCAGCCGCCCACCACCTTGGCCCAGCGCCTGGATTTCCTGCGCTTCTATCTCTACCGCACACCAACCCGGTCCGATCTGGCCCTGCCCTTTAGCGGCGTGCTCTCCGCAAAAAGCTGGTACGACACAGATGGACTGCACGACTGGAACAGCCAGCCGGAACGCGTGCTGGAGATGGCCCCGTACAGTTGGAAGTGGCCGAGGGAGAAGACACAGCTGCCTTGGCTCATCGCCGACTTGCGGCGCCTGGCGGCCCGCTTTCAAGGCCAGTTCTTTTTCCTGCCGGTGCATTACAAAACGCTGCTCTACCGCAACTTCGACGACCTGTACCTGGAAGCGGCCCTGGTGGCCCAAGTTTCCGAATACCGCGACTTCCGGCCGCTGACGCTGCCGCAGACCTTGGACAACACCTTCTGGTCCGAAACCTCACACTTCAACAAGCACCTGGGCCGGCTCATCCTTTCCGCCCTGCGGGACAACGACACCGCCTGGGGGCAACGGGTGAACGCCCAAAACTTCAAGCAGTCGTTCGCACAATTAATGGACTCCGTTTATGCGGCGCTTCCAGAATTGCTGCGCCGCGACAGCATGATCCGGCTACACCCAACGCTGCTCGGGCCGACCCCGGCGTATACCCTTCGCAACGCGGTCGGCGTCCAGGATGTCCGGGGCTGGAGTGCTCGGGACAACGGTTTTGCCTTCGAAGCCAACGGTTCGCCATCATTCCAAATCCCTGAGGCGGGATGGTCGGGCAAGGCCGTGCTGAAGGTGCGGATTGAGGTGCCGCGGCCCCTGGATTGCATCCTGGAGGACGGGGGGAAGGTCCTCTACACGAAGCACCTGGAAACCCTGGATGACATGCGCCGGACGGAGAAGCGCCTGAATACCGAACTGATCAGCTATTTTCCGGAAAAGATTCAAGAGTTATACATCCCGCTGGGCAGCCCCAAGCCCGGGAGGAAACTCCGCCTGCGACTGGTTGGCGCGCCCGGGGAATACATACTGCACGAGCTGTCCATCTGGCCACTGGGCCGCTGGACCCCGCCCCAGCTGGATCCGGACATGGCCGCCTTCGCCTTGTCCGACGAGACGGTCCTCACGAGCGGCATCTGGCCCCAGAGCGACGTCTGGGGGGTGATCGCACGTACGCGCGGCGGGGTGGAGAAGTCGGCTGGGCAAAATGAGTTCGCCGCACGCGGCCGCCCCCCGGAACTCGTCTTGAACGTGCTGGCTCCACCGCCTGGGCACGACTATGTCCTGATGCTCGAAATGCCCGTGACTGCGGACACCCCGGTACAGATACGCTGGGGCAATGGGGGAAGCGCTACCAGCGTGGCGAACGGCCTACTGCGCGCGGACGACAAGGAACAGCGGGTTTTCCTGCGCATCCCGGGCGGAACCCAGGGCGGACGCCTGCGGCTACGTCTCGGCACGGCAGGCGGCGTCTACAAAATCCTTAACCTGGAAATCCGCGACGTAACCAAGGCGGACAGGCGGACCTTGTGAAACGAGGGGAACACTTGCGCAAGACAGTGGTGATCAGCAACATCCGCGGCGGCGGCTCGGTCTGGGCCGCAGTGCAGTGGGCCAACGCCTGGAGCCAGCGAGGCGAGGCGGTGAGCATCGTCGTCATCCTCCCCGCCGAGGGAGTCGGGCAGGACTTTCCTCTGCACAAGGACATTACAATGGTCCGCCGCGACGTCAGTGACCGGCCCGTCGGCTCGCGCCTGGCCGCGCTCTGTCAGGTGGTCCGGGGGCTTTGGACCATCCGCCGGGCCATCCGTGAGACCAAGCCCGACGTGGTCATCGCCTTTGACGGGCCGATCAACACGCGGACCCTCATGGCCTGCCTGGCCCTGCACGTGCCTGTCGTGGTCATGGAACAGGCGCACCCCGCGTACTACAGTTTTGGCCGCTTCTGGGAGCGATGCCGCGATTTCTCATACCCCCGCGCCGCAGCTGTGGTGAACCTGACCCGCACCGCCAGCGACTGGTGTGCAGAACGGTTTTCCCCCCAGCGCGTGGCAGTGATCCACAACCCCATCTACCCGGTTAAGGGCCACACCCGGCTGAACCATGACGGACCCAAAACGCTCATCACCGCCGCGCGCATGGTTGTGCAGAAGCGCCTGGACCTGCTCCTTGAGGCCTTTGCCCTGATCGCCGAGCGGCATCCAGACTGGCGGCTGGTGATCTATGGCGACGGGCCGGACAGGCCGGAGTTGGAGCGCCAGGCGGCGGCCACGGGCCTGGGCGACAGGATCGCCATGCCGGGGTGGACCGACAAGCTCTCCGCCAGAATGACCGAGTCGGACCTGTTCGTCCTGTCCTCGGCTTATGAGGGCTTTGGCAACGTCATCGCCGAAGCCCTGGCTGTGGGCCTGCCCGTGGTCTCATTCGATTGCCCCAGCGGCCCTTCAGACATCATCCGGCATGGGGTGGACGGTCTCTTGGTGCCGCCCCTGGACGCCCAGGCCCTGGCCCAGGCTCTGGACGGCCTCATGGCCGATGATGCTCTGCGGCAGCGCATGGGCGAACGCGGACCCGAAGTGTTGACTCGCTTCACCATGGAAGACACCCTGGCAAGATGGGATGAACTGCTGCAAGATGTTGCCGTACGCTCCCGCGGCAGCCGCAAGTCCGCCTAACGTGCGCAAGGAGAACCAGCATGACCAACCTCCTCCGTTCCCTGTTGAGGTTCATGGGCCGGACATATCTGTTCCTCTACGCGACCCTGTGCGGCCAGCACCCGCATGAGCGGCCCTGGCATTTTCAGTGGCTATCCACCAGGGACCTTAAGCGCGACCTCCGGGGCCTACTGCCCGGGCTTGAGGGTTGTGTGCTGGACCTGGGCTGCGGCTCGCAGCCCTATCGCGAGCTACTGCACCGGGCCTCCGCCTACGTGGGCGCGGACGTGGAGGAGCGCGAGGGATTGGACGCCGTGCTGGTGCCGGGCAAGCCCTTGCCCTTCGCGGACGCCTCCTTCGACGCCATCATCTGCACCCAAGTGCTGGAGCATGTGGAGGATCTCTCCCAGGTCCTGGCCGAAATGGCTCGGGTGCTCCGGTCGGGCGGGGTTCTGGTGGCCTCGGTGCCTTTCATCTTCCAAATCCACGGCGCGCCCTTCGACTTCCGCCGCTTCACGGAGTTCGGCATTGCTGCGGCGCTCAAGGAGCACCGGGTGGAGCAAATGAGCCGCCACGGCGGCGCTGGCAGCGCCCTGGCCATCCTGGGGCTCAATTGGATTGAATGCAGCCTGACCAGAGGGCCGGTGGGCTGGCTGTTCAAGGCCCTGGCCCTGCCGCTGTGGATCCCCTTCTGCCTTGTGGTGAATCTGCTGGCGCTGGCCGTCGATGCCCTCGACACCACTGGCGCCTTTGCACACAACCTCCTCGTCGTGGCCCGGAGGCAGTAGCCGCCCATGCGCATCGCCCTTCTGACCTCCATCCTCATCGAGGGCGGCGCCGCCCGCGTGATGATGAACATGGCCAACGCCTGGGCCGCGGCCGGGCACACGGTGACCCTGTTTAGCTTCGAGACGGGGGAGACGCTACCGTCCTACCCCCTGGACCAGCGCGTCACCACGGTCTACCTGGACCTCAACCGCTACTCCCCGACCCTGGCGGCCAGCTTGGCCAACAACTGGGAGCGCACTTGCAAGATCAGGCGCAACATCCTCGCCATCGCGCCGGACGTAGTCATCAGCTTCATCGACACGGCCAACGTCCGGGTGGTTCTAAGCCTGCTGGGCTCCGGCGTCCCGGTCATCGTCTCCGAGCGGGTCCACCCACGCCATGAGCATATCGGTCTCCCCTGGGGGGCCCTGCGCCGCATCGCCTACCGCCTGGCCAACGGACTGGTGGTCCAGACCAAGGATATCCGCGAGTACTGCCGGGGTTGGAGCAGGCGCACCTGGGTCATTCCCAACCCCGTATTCCCGTTGACCGCCACAGGCAGCGCCCCAAGCTTGCCCCGGCCGGCCGTGGTCGCCGTGGGCCGCCTGTACACGCAAAAGGCCTACGGGTTGCTGCTCGGCTCCTTTACCCAGGCCGCAGCCAAACACCCCGAGTGGACCCTGTGCATCGCAGGTCGAGGAGAACAGCGCGAGGCCCTGGAGCGCCAAATCCAGGATCTCGGCATGAGTGGCCGCATCCGTCTGTTGGGACAGGTGGAAGACATCGGCGGCCTGCTGGCCCAGGCCGACGCCTATGCCCTGTCCTCGGAGTATGAGGGCTTTCCCAATGCCCTGAGCGAGGCCATGGCGGCCGGGGTGGCCTGCGTGGCCACGGACTGCCCGAGCGGCCCGGCGCTGCTCATCCACCATGGGGAGAACGGGCTGCTGGTGCCCAACCGGGACGGCCAGGCCCTGGCTGCGGCCCTGGAACAGCTCATGTCCGATGCTGACCTCCGGCAGCGGCTGGGGGCCAGGGCCGTGGAGGTGAGCTCTCGTTTCAGCCTGCGAACAATCATGAACCTCTGGGACGAGTGCCTCGGCGAGGTGCTCGGTCCGGGAAAGCGGCCCGCGTAGCGGACGAATTTCCCTTGGCATTTTGAGGTCAGAGTGGCACAAATGAGAAACGCGGCCAGACCGCGTTCTGTCAACACCGGAACATTGTCAGCCTCCATGAAACACCCCACGCGTCCATCCCAGCCGAGCCCCCTTCCCGCGCCACCCTGCCGTGCGGGCACGAAACGGCGTCCAGGGCGAGAAACGACTCGCGCCAGGACAACCGCAGAAGGAGGGGCAACATGTGCGGCATAGCGGGCATCCTCCGCCCAGGCGGCGGGGAACGGCTGGAACATGTCCAGGCCATGACCGCAGCCCTGGCGCACCGCGGACCCGACGATGCGGACACCTGGACCGACGCCCTGGCCGGGGTGGCCTTCGGCCACCGCCGGCTGTCCATCCTCGACCTCTCCCCCCTGGGGCGGCAACCCATGCGTTCGTCCTCGGGCCGTTATATCATCTGCTTCAACGGCGAGGTCTTCAACTTCACCCGGCTACGCGCGGAACTGGAGCCACTGGCCCACGCTTTCCGAGGCGGCTCGGACACCGAAGTCATGCTGGCGGCCGTGGAACAGTGGGGACTCGTGGGCGCGGTCAGCCGGTTCATCGGCATGTTCGCCTTGGCCCTCTGGGACACCAAGGAGCACACGCTCCATCTCGTGCGTGACCGCCTCGGCATCAAGCCTTTGTATTACGGCCAGGCCGGACACGACTTCGTGTTTGGTTCCGAGCTCAAGGCCCTGCGCTCGCACCCGGACTTTGACACCACCGTTGACCGCGAAGCGCTGACGCTCTATTTTCGCCACAACTACATCCCCGCTCCGCATAGCATTTACCGGTCCGTCAGAAAGCTGCCTCCCGGGCACATTCTGACCCTGATCCCGGGCCGGGAGCCTTCGCTCACACAGTACTGGTCTGCAGAAAATGCCTATGCGCAAGGGGCGGCTCAACCCTTTCCCGGAAGCGAGGACGAGGCCCTGGTGGCCTTGCACGGCCTCCTGCGCGATGCCGTAGGCCTGCGCATGGTCTCCGACGTCCCCCTGGGCGCTTTCTTGTCCGGCGGCATCGACTCCTCCCTCGTGGTGTCGCTCATGCAAGCTCAGAGTGGGCGGGCGGTAAAAACATTCTCCATCGGCTTCGCCGAGAAGCGCTATGATGAAGCCACGCATGCCCGGGCCGTGGCGGCGCACTTGGGCACGGACCACACGGAACTACAGCTCAGCCAACAGGATCTGCTCGACATCGTGCCCCTTGCGGCGACATTCTGGGATGAACCCTTTGCCGACCCTTCGCAGATTCCGACCTACGCCGTGTGCCGGTTGGCGCGACAGCAGGTCACTGTGGCGCTGTCCGGCGACGGCGGCGACGAATTGTTTCTGGGCTACGCGCGATATCCCTATGCCCTCGCCTGGCACAAACGCTTGGCCCGCCTGCCCAGCCCCCTGCGCCGGACGGCTGCGGCGCTGTCCCGCCTGCCCGCAGCCGGGGCCCTGCCCGCCCGCCTGCGCTGGCGCTTGGACGCCTTGGGGCTCACGGACTTCGCAGCCGTATACAAGCGCTTGCTCTCGCACCACCCCAGGCCTGCACAGCTTGTGCTGGGCGCTGGGCCAGAGCCGCTCACGGCTCTGGATTTCGTGCGGCCCGGCGACGACCTTTGGCGCTCCATGTCCCTGTGGGACGTGCTCCTGTATTTGCCGGATGACATCCTGACCAAGGTGGACCGGGCCAGCATGGCCGTTTCCCTGGAGGCCAGGGTGCCGCTGCTGGACCACCGCCTGGTGGAGTTCGCTGCGAGTCTGCCCACTGCCTGGCTGGTCCGGGGAGACGACGGCAAAATCCCCTTGCGTCGGCTGCTCCATACCTACGTTCCACCGCATTTGGTCGACCGCCCGAAGATGGGCTTCGGCGTGCCCCTGGAACTCTGGCTCAAGGCCGAACTGCGACCCTGGGCCGAGGACCTGCTGAATGAGGCTACCCTGCGCCGAGCCGGAGTGCTCGACGCCCGCCGTGTGCAACATCTCTGGCGGGGTTATCTCGCGGGCCGCAACAATGAATTCGCGCTGCTCTGGTGCATCCTCATGTACCAGAACTGGAGCCTGCAGTGCCCAGGGGTGGCGTGATGCGCCCCCCGGCGAGACCGTGGACCAGGCGGCTGCTGGACATCCTGCGCAAAAGCGGACCAGCCCCATGCAGCGTCCGCCTCCTGAGCTGGGTCTGCCAGGGCGGCTGGGCCGTCCGTTTCACATTGCGCTTCCTGCGCCTGCGCTTTTCGCCAGATCTCCTGGATCATGTACGCGCGCTCCCGCTGCCCCTTGTGGAACGCTCACGCCGGTTCAGTCAGGCCATCTCCCAGGTCAATGTCAACGAGACATACAAGACCACGGGACTTGAGCGCACCCGCCTGGCCGACGCGGCCATCCTGCGCCTTGCACACCGCTTCAATAGCGTACGCTTGCTGGATGTGGGCGTGTCCGACGGCTCGGCCTCGGTGCACCTGCTGCGCGCCCTGCCGAACCTGCAAGAGGCCCTGCTCACGGACCTGCACCCCGTCCTGTACCGCCGCGGACCGGCCTGGCTGCAGCTTTTCCTGGACGGCCAGAGCCGTGTCCTCGGGATCAAACTCCTTGGCCTGTATGTGAACCTGTCCCTGGACAAGCGCCTGGCCATCGGCCCCTTCAAAACCATCGAGACCATCAATCCGTTACTCCGCGAAGAATTCGGAATCACGGCCATCAGGCCCTTCGACGCCATGCAGGACCGTTTGCCTGTCCCAGTGCAGATCATCAAATGCGCGAACATCCTGAACCGGGCATATTTTCCCAGGGAGCAGGTCCTTGACGCGACAAGCAATCTGGCCCTGAGCCTGGTCGAGGGCGGGGTGCTGGTCATCTCACACAACAACGCAGTCTATCATGAGGGCGAGGCCTACCTCGCGCTGGAAAAACGCGACGGGCGGCTCAAGTTCCTGGAGGGACAGGGCGGGCACGAATCCCTGGGCCTGTTCCGGGAAGCGCTGGGGAGCCAAGGATGAGGCCCCGCCTCTTCCTGATGCTGACGGCCAGCATACTGGGGCTGACCGTCGCGGTTCTGGCCCTCGAACTCAGCCTACGACTTTTCCCGGTGAACGAACTCCTGCTTTCCCTGCCCGTGGACGAGAACCATCCTGTGCTGACCTATGCGCCCAACCACACATACACCTGGTCCAAGGGGGCTGACTTTTTCTTGGTGAACCGTGTGCACTCCAACAACTACGGATTCATCAGCCCGTCGGACTTCGCTCCAGGTGCGCCCCTGCCTCTGCTGGCGGTTGTCG
>JANXYI010000266.1 GCA_025350085.1 Deltaproteobacteria bacterium | reverse complement strand
TGATGGGCTCCTTCGCGATCTTGAGGACCTTGCGGACCTTGTCGAGCGGGAGCTCCATCTTCTCTGCGATCTCTTCCGGTGTCGGCTCGCGGCCGTACTCCTGAACGAGATAGCGAGACGTCCGGATAAGCTTGTTGATCGTCTCGATCATGTGGACCGGGATGCGGATGGTGCGCGCCTGGTCCGCGATGGCGCGGGTGATGGCCTGGCGTATCCACCAGGTGGCGTAGGTGCTGAACTTGTAGCCGCGCTGGTACTCGAACTTGTCCACAGCCTTCATGAGCCCGATGTTGCCCTCCTGGATCAGGTCCAGGAACTGCAGGCCGCGGTTGGTGTACTTCTTGGCGATGGACACGACCAGGCGCAGGTTGGCCCGGATGAGCTCCTGCTTGGCGCGCATGGCCGCCAGGTTGCCGCGCTTGATGCGCCAGAGGACCTCTTCGAGGTCGTCTACGTTATGACAGCATTTGTCTTGCAAGCGCGTGATGATCTCCATCTTGCCCGAAAGCATCTCCTTGAAGGAGAAGAACTCCTCCACGGTCATGCTGAGCATGTCCGAGGCGCCCACCGGGTTCATCTCGCGCTCGTCCACGGCCTTGAAGATGCGCACGATCTCCTCGCGGTTCTTGCCCACGGAAAGCATGTAGGCGTGCAGGTCGCGCTGGCAGTTGTGCATCTGGCGCACGTAGTCGGAAACGGTCTCGATGATGCGGTCGATGAGCGTCTTCTCGATCTTGATGTCGCGCAGGCGCGTGACGACTTCTTCCTTGTAGGCCATGATCTCGTTCTGCACGCCGAAGACGCGGCGGTCCAGCTGGGCGCAGTAGTCGAGCTTCTCGTAGATCTTTTTCTTCTTCTTGAACAAGGACTTGACCTCGTCGAGGAGGAAGATGACGCGCTGGCGCTGGTTCATCTCGTCCTCAGAGGGGTCGTCCTCCTCGATGGTCTTGACCACGTCCTTGAGCTTGATGCGGGTATTTTTGAGGTCTTCGCCCACCTGCACCAGCTCCTCGATGGCCACAGGCACCTCCACCAGGGCGTAGAGGACCTCGAGCTCGCCGTTCTCGATCTTCTTGGCGATGGTCACCTCGCCCTCGCGGTCGAGCAGGGGCACGGCGCCCATCTCGCGCAGGTACATGCGCACGGGATCGGTGCTGCGGGAGGAATAGTCGGCAGCGTCGTCGCCGTCGGTGGGCACCAGATCCAGCTCCTCGTCGGTGTCCGTGGTCTCGGCTGTGAGCTTCTTGCCGTTCTCCTCGGAGTCCACGATGACAATGTTCATCTGGTCGAAGATGCTCATGACCTCTTCGAGCTGGTCCGGGGTGGTCATCTCCGTGGGCAGGGTCTTGCCCACCTCTTCAAAGGTCAGAAATCCGTTCTTCTTGCCTTTGGCAATCAGAAGCTTGATCTGCTGGATTTCTTTCAAATTATTCATTCTTCCTCCCTGCTGGGGGCATTCAATGCCGAAAGGGCCGCCATGATATTCCTGACCTCTGCTGCCTCGCCCGAGCCGTGCGCGCATCCGAGCTTCTGCATCAGGTCCTTGCGCATCAGTTCCTTGCGCTGCTTGTCAATCCACGAGCACAGGCTTTCCCAATGCTCGGCTAGGTCCTCGCCGGAGAACAGGTGCGGATCGTCAAGGGTGCTCCGCCAAAACGTTTTGTCTTCATCACATAGGTTCTGGTACACGTCCTCGAATTTGTGCAAAAAAAGTTGCTGCCAAAAGGATTTCGCCCACTCGGTGGTGAGGTAATTGTGCAAGCCCCGCTTGGCAAGGTGCGCAATATAGTCCGGATACAAGATCGCAAATTCAATGAACTTTTTGTCCGAAACATCGTCCATGCCCACGGCCCGTCGGTTTCGCCCGCCTGAAGCCGCCCTGGGCGCCGCCTGCTGCCCTGCCCCGCTGCCCGGCACGCTGCCTGGCCCGGGGCTGCGCATCCCGCCAAAGCGCCGCAGATCGGCCTCGGACAGGCCCAGCCCGTCGGCCAGGCGCGGCAGGTAAAAGGCGCGCAGAGCATTATCGGACAATTGCCCCAAAAACCCATTGGCCCAGGCCACGATTTCCCTGGGCGCCGAGCCCTCGCGCAGGGTGTCCAGGCAGTATTCCAGCCCGTCGGCCGCGGCCTCGAAGCAAGCCTCCAGGCCCTCGCGCCCCTTTTTTTGCAGCAGGCTGTCCACGTCCTCGCCCTCGGGCATGAGCAGCACACGGCAGCCCACGCCCTGGTGCAGGATCATCTCCGCGCTGCGCAGCGCGGCCTTGCGCCCGGCTGTGTCGCCATCGAAAATAAGATCGATGCGCGAGCAGAACCCGGCCAAACGCTTCACCTGGTCCTGGGTCAGGGCAGTGCCAAGCACCCCGCAGGAGTCGTCGTAGCCAAACTGGACCAGCGAAAGAACGTCCATGTACCCTTCCGTCAGGATGGCCCTCTTGCTGCGGGTCATGGCCTGCCTGGCCTGGTGCAGTCCGTAGAGGTGCTCGCCCTTCTTGTAAATGGGCGTGTCGCTGCTGTTCAGGTACTTTGGTTCTCCCTCTGTAATTATCCTGCCGCCAAAGGCAATAACCTGGCCCGCAAGATTCTGTATGGGAAAGATCAGTCGTCCGCGGAACCTGTCGTAGATATTCCCTTTTTCATTTTTCGACAAGAGCCCGGAGAGCACCCCCTGTTCCGGGCTGAAACCGCAGGAAACCAGATGGTTCATCAGCCCGTGCCAGTCCTCGGGGCTCGCACCCAGGCCAAAGGCCTGGGAAATTTCCGGGCTGGTGCCGCGCTTTCGCAAATAGGCCCGGGCAGTGTCGCCCGTGACCTGGTTCATGTTGCGCCGGAAATATTCCTGGGCCTTCCCGTGCAGGTCCAGGCACATCTTTTTCACCTTCTGGCGCTCGTCATACTCGGGGTCGGGCCGGAACTCCTTGAGCTCGATGCCCGCCTCCTCGGCCAGCTGGGTCAACGCCTCCTTGAACTCCAGGCCGTTGATACGCATGTAGAAGTCCAGCACATCGCCGCCCGCTTGGCAGCCGAAACAGTAATAAAAGCCCTCGGCCTCGTTGACGCTGAAGGAGGCCGTCTTCTCCTGGTGGAAGGGGCACAGGCCCATGTGCCGTCCAGAGGCCTGGCGCAGGGGCACGTACCGCCGCACCACCTCGGCGATGTTCACGCGCTGCTTGAGCGTCTGGATGACCTGGTTGTCCATGAATCCCCTGCCGGTCCCGGCTATTTAAGCGTCACCTCGGTCATGCCGTCCCCGCCCCGGTCCTCGCTGGCCAGGCTGAAGGAGGCCACCGAGGATGCGGTGCGCAAATACGCGTGGATCTCCCTGCGCAGGGCGCCGGTGCCCCGGCCGTGGATGACCTCCACAGTGCTTGCCCCGCGCAGCAGCGAGGCGTCAAGAAATCCCTCCAGCTCAGCCAGGGCCTCGTCAGCCCGGCGGCCGCGCAGGTCCAGGCTCGGGGAGAATCCCAGGTCCGCGTCCCGGCCCTGGACCACAGCCTGCTCCTTGCGCGGGCTGCGGCCGTCCAGTGAAAGCTCGGTGAAGGCCACCCACATGGCCACCCCGTCGAAATCCACCTTGACCTGTCCCTTGCGCTCGTCCTTGTCCAGCACGGTGCCGGTCTTGTTCCAGGCCCGGTAGGCCACGCGGCTGCCGGTCTGGATGTCCGCGAAATCGAGCACCGGCGTCTCGGGCGCGGCCTCGGGCGAGCCCACGGACGAAATTGTCGGCTCCAGGCGCTCGCGGGCCTCGGCCAGCTTCTTCAAGGCCTGCTTGCGGCCCAGGCGCTCGCTCTTCCAGTCGCGCAGCACGCCCTGGGCCAGCTCGCGCACCTCGGTCAGCGTCTTGACGCGCTCCTTTTCAAAGCGCGCCTCAAGGGTGTCGCGCTTCTTGCGCAGGGCCTTGCGTTCCTCGTCCAGGGCGTCGTTCTCCTGCTCGCGCTGCACGGCCAGCGTGTTCAGGCGGTCGAGTACGGCGCTGGTGTCCGTGCCGTCCAGCAGCAGGTATTGCTCGGCGCGCGACAGGATCGTACGCGGCAGGCCGTGCTCGCGG
>JANXYI010000259.1 GCA_025350085.1 Deltaproteobacteria bacterium | reverse complement strand
GCGCGAGCAGCACAAAGGCCTCCAGCAGGCGCCGCCAGGGCAGGGCCTCGGCAAAGGCGTCGGGCAGGGTCAGGCCTGCGAGCACCTTGCCCACGGCCATGGATTCGTGGTCCGCCTGCCCGTCTTCCCCTGCCTCGGACTGGTTTTCGTTTTGCGCCTTGGGCTGGGCCTCAATCAGGGTTTCGGCCAGGGCTCCGGCCAGGGTGTCGGCTTCGGACACGAATCCATGGCCGTGGGCAAGGTGCTCGCAGGCCTGACCCTGCCCGACGCCTTTGCCGAGGCCCTGCCCTGGCGGCGCCTGCTGGAGGCCTTTGTGCTGCTCGCGCCCGGCCAGGAACTGGTCACCGCGGATGAGCCCATCATCGCGGCCCTGCTGGAGGCCGGACTGGCCGCGCCCCAGGGCGTGTTCACGGCCCCGGCCTGGAAGCTGGCCGGACTGGACCGCTGCCCGGCTGCCCGGCCCTGGCTGGACAGTGTGCTGCGGCTGGCCTGCGCCAAATCTGGTGCCAAGCCTCTGGAAGGGGGCGCGTAGCCTGTGACCGAGTTCAGCCCCGCCCCCAACATCGCCCCCAACCTCGCGCCCGACTTCGTGGCTGACCCGGCAGCCCTGCGCCAATACCGCGGCTTCATCTTTGACTGCGACGGCGTGCTCATCGACTCCCTGGTGGCCAACACCGCGTACTACAACAGCTTCCGCGAGCATTTCGGCCTGCCCCCCATGAGAGTTGAGGACCAGATGTTCACCCACACCCAGAACGTCTTCGACTCGCTCAGGCGCATCATCCCGCCGGAGCTCTATGATGCGGCCATGGCGCACCGCAGGCACGTGGACTACCGCAAGATCCTGCCTTATCTGCGGCGCGAGCCCGGGGTGCGCAGGCTGCTCACCTGGCTTAAAAGCGCGCCCTTTGCCCTGGGAGTCAACACCAACCGCACGGATACCACGGACATGGTCTTTGCGGCCGTGGACCTGGAAGGCTTCTTCGACCCCATCATGACCGCGGGCATCGCGCCCAAACCCAAGCCCGACCCGGCCGGGATGCACGCCATTCTCGACGCCTGGGGCCTGAAACCGGACGAGGTGGTCTTCATCGGCGACTCGGACGTGGACGAGATGACCGCGCGCAATTCCGGCGTGCCCTTCTGGGCCTACAAGAATCCGGAGCTCGCAGCCGAGCTGCACGTGCCGGACTTCGCGCTCCTGCTGGAGGCCCTGAAGCGCGCCTGGCCGGAAATCCCCGGGGCTGTGCAAGGGACTTGATTCTTGGCCTGCGCTGTGCCAAAACAAGGGCACACAGAGGGTTGCCCGGTATGGCCGGGCCCTTCGCCCTCGGAGGCTGAATGTCCTACTTTATGATCATTATTACGACTCTTGTTCAAATGATTGGCTGGCTCTTATCGGCCTATATGTGGGTGGTCATCATCTCAGCCGTTTTGAGCTGGGTGAATCCGGACCCCTACAACCCCATCGTGCGGTTTCTGCGCAACGCCACGGAACCTCTGTATAGTCGCATCCGCCGCACGCTGCCCTTCGTGGTGGTCGGTGGGTTCGACCTGTCGCCCATCTTGATCATCGTGGCCATTCAGATCATCCAGCGGTTGCTGGCTCAGCTGGTCTTCGACATGGGCATCTCGTCCATGCGTACGATGGGCATGTGATGGGCGCATGACGAACGCGAGATCGGCGCATAGGGGCGTTCTACTGGCGCCTTCCCTTTACAGTATGGGGTGAAGCCGTGACCATTTCCAAGATCGACCTGCTCAACCGCAAGTTTTCCAAGCGCCTCTGGGGCTACGCGCCCGAGGAAGTCGACCAGCTCATGGGCGAGGTGGCCGAGATGCTCGGCGCCGTGGCCGAGGAGCGCAAGACGCTGATCAAGAAGGTCAAGCGCATGGAGGGGAGCGTCGAGGAATTCCGCATGCGCGACGAGACCCTGCGCGACACCCTCATGAGCACCCAGCGCATGGTCGACGACATCAAGGGCGGGGCCCAGCGCGAGGCGCACCTGATTCTGGACGAGGCCAGGGCCAAGGCCGAGGGCATGGTCCAGCAGGGCCACAACCGCCTGGCCCAGCTGTACGAGGACATCGAGAACCTGAAGCGCCAGCGCAGCCAGTTCGAGATCCAGCTGCGCGGGCTGCTCGAGACGCACCTGCGCATCATCGATTCCGAGGACCCGGCCGTGTCCCGGCTGGAGTCGCTGGAGTCCAAGCTTAAGTATCTGCGCAAGGCGGAGTGATCTTTGACGGTAGTGCCGCCGCCCGTTTTCGTCCGCCAGGCGGGAAAAGGGGACTGGCGCCTGCGGGTGCATGTGCAGCCCGGGGCCAAGCGCGACGAGCTGGCCGGGCTGTTTAACGGGAGCCTGAAGATCCGGCTCTCGGCCCCGGCCGTGGACAACAAGGCCAACGAGGCGCTGGTGCTGTTCGTGGCCGGGCAGCTGGGGCTCAGGCGCAGCCAGGTCAGCCTGGCCGCGGGCCTAAGCTCCCGCGAGAAGACCCTGCGGATTCAGGCCGAGGCCGAACCGGACTGGTCCAGGGTCCTGTGAGCGCATAACGAAGTCGAACTACCTCCAACACAAAGGAGTCGGACATGGAAAACGTAGAACGCGACCTCATCGAGAAGTACGGCAGCCAGGATTCCGAGCTGCGCGCCCTGTGGCTACAGCACCAGGACTTCGAAAAGATGATCGTCAAGCTAGAAGGCAAGCCATTCCTAAGTCCTGTTGTTGAACAGGAAGTCAAGGAGCTGAAGAAGAAGAAGCTTGCCGGAAAGACGAAACTGCAAGCCTTGCTGGATAAATATCGTCAATTGGAGGCTTAGGCCTATGGAGCTCACCGGAGCTCAGATCCTGCTTGAATGTCTGAAACGCGAAGGAGTGGAGGTCATCTTCGGTTTCCCTGGCGGAGCCGTCATCGACATCTACAACGAATTGCCCAACACCGGGCTTAAGCACATCCTCGTGCGCCACGAACAGGGGGCCATCCACGCGGCCGACGGCTTTGCCCGCGCCTCGGGCAAGGTCGGTTGCTGCCTCGTGACCAGCGGCCCCGGCGCCACCAACACCGTCACCGGCATCGCCACCGCCTACATGGACTCCATCCCGGTGGTCATCCTGACCGGCCAGGTGCCCACGCCGCTGATCGGCAACGACGCCTTCCAGGAAGTGGACATCGTGGGCATCACCCGGCCCTGCACCAAGCACAACTATCTGGTGAAGGACGTGGCCCAGCTGGCGCACGTCATCCGCCAGGCCTTCTATCTCGCGCGCTCCGGGCGTCCCGGCCCGGTGCTGGTGGACCTGCCCAAGGACGTGATGCAGCAGAAGACCAAGTTCATCTGGCCCGAAGACGTGAAGATGCGCAGCTACAACCCGACCTACAAGCCCCATGCCGGGCAGATCAAGAAGGTGGCCCAGCTCATCCGCGACGCCGAGCGCCCGCTCATCTACGCCGGCGGCGGGGTCATAACGAGCAAGGCCCACGAGGCGCTGACCTGGCTGGCCAAGAACCTGCACATCCCGGTCACGGCCACACTCATGGGCCTGGGCTGCTTTCCCGGCGATGACAAGCTCTGGCTCGGCATGCTCGGCATGCACGGCACCTATGCCGCGAACATGGCCATCAACAACGCCGACCTCGTGCTGGCCATCGGCGCGCGCTTCGACGACCGCGTCACCGGCAAGGTCAGCACCTTTGCGCCCAAGGCCACCCTGGTGCATATCGACATCGATCCCACGAGCATCCAGAAGAACGTGAGCGTTCACGTGCCGCTGGTGGCCGACTGCCGCCTGGCGCTGGAGGCCCTCAAGGAGGAGCTCACGCCCTCGCTCATCGAGTACGACTTCGAGGGCGGACACATGCCCTGGGTCACCAAGGTGGGCATCTGGGCCAAGGAGCACCCGCTGAGCTATCAGCCGAGCGAGACCACCATCAAGCCCCAGTCCGTGGTGGAGAAGCTCCACGAGCTGACAAAGGGCGAGGCTGTCATCTGCACCGAGGTGGGCCAGCACCAGATGTGGGCGGCCCAGTTCTACCGCTTCAACGAGCCCAACTGCTTCCTGTCCTCCGGGGGCCTCGGCACCATGGGCTACGGCTTCCCGGCGGCCATCGGCGCGCAGTTCGCGAACCCCAAAAAGGCCGTCTGGTCGATCTCCGGTGACGGCGGCTTCCAGATGAC
>JANXYI010000245.1 GCA_025350085.1 Deltaproteobacteria bacterium | reverse complement strand
CCGGGCGGCGTTTTCTGACGCGTTCGCGCCTGTTTACCGACGAGGAGCTTTGCATCCTCAACGCAGCAGTGACGCTGCGCCACAAAAAGTAATTTTTACAAAAAAAAGGAGAAGATCATGAAAAAATTGCTCATTCTCGGGTCCGGAGCAGGTGGCACCATCGTGGCCGCCAAGATGGCCAAGTCCCTGGGGGACGACTGGAAGATCACGGTCATCGACCGCGACTGGAAGCACCACTACCAGGCCGGCTGGCTTTTCGTGCCCTTCGGCGTCTACTCCATGGCCGACTGCGTGAAGCCGAAAAGCGACTTCATCCCCGAGGGCGTGACCTTCGTGCAGGACACCATCGTCGGCATCGACCCGAACAAGAAGCAGGTCAAGACCGAGAAGGGCGAGTACGACTACGACTGGCTGGTCATCGGCACCGGCTGCCGCATCATGCCCGACGAGATCGAAGGCATGATGGACGACTGGGGCGGCAACGGCAGCATCCACAATTTCTACACCCCGGACGGCGCCCAGGCCCTGTACAAGAAGCTCAAGTACTACAAGAAGGGCAAGGTGGTCCTGAACATCGCCGAGATGCCCATCAAGTGCCCGGTGGCGCCGCTGGAGTTCGTGTACCTGGCCGACTGGTTCTTCACCATCAACGGTGTGCGCAAGGACGTCGAGATCGAGCTCGTGACCCCGCTCACCGGCGCCTTCACCAAGCCCGTGGCCGCAGGCGTGCTCGGCAAGGTCTGCGACGAAAAGAACATCAAGATCGTGCCCAACTTCGAGATCGCCGGCGTCAACGTGGGCGAAAAGACCATCGAAAGCGTCAAGGGCGACAAGGTCGACTACGACCTGCTGGTCAGCATCCCGCCCAACTTCGGCTCCCAGATCATCATGGACTCCGAGCTGGGCGACGCCATGGGCTACGTGGACACGGACAAGCACACGCTGAAGGCCAAGAACATCCCCAACTGCTACGTCATCGGCGACGCCACCAACTGCCCCACCTCCAAGGCCGGCAGCGTGGCCCACTACCAGGCCGACATCGTCTGCGACAACCTGCTGCGCGAGATCGACGGCGAGGAGCCCCGGCCCGAGTTCGACGGCCACTCCACCTGCTTCATCGTCTCCGGCTACGAGCAGGCCTACCTCATCGACTTCAACTACTCGGTGGAGCCCCTGCAGGGCAAATACCCCTTCCCCGGCGTCGGCCCCTTCGCGCTGCTCGGCGAAAGCCACTTCAACTACTGGGGCAAGATGATGTTCAAGTGGGTGTACTTCAACCTGATGCTCAAGGGCCACGAACTGCCGCTGGAATCCCAGATGTTCATGGCCGGCAAGATGCGCCACCACCTGGCCGGCGCCTAGCGCTTGGGGGACACAATGGAAGAACAGGTTCTCAAACGCATTGAGGGGATGGAGCAGCAGCTCAAGTACCTGGTCGACGCCTCCAAGGGCTGGCAGGAACTGAAGCATGACCTGACTCCCATCATGCACGACGCCTTCAAGACCCTGATGAAGGAGTTCGGCGATGTCGAGGCTGGCTTCCAGCTCGAGGACATTTTCGCCCTGCTCAAGCGCATGTTGCGCAGCATCAAGAACCTCACCTACCTGCTGGAGCAGATGGAGAACATCATCGACCTCTGGCAGACCATCGAGCCGCTCCTGCACTCGGCCGTGCCCAAGGGCATCGAGTTCCTGGACGAGATGGACCAGAAGGGCGTGTTCCGCATGTACAAGGCCATGGTCGAGGTCCGCGGCAAGATGGCCCGGGCCTACTCGCCCGAGGACATCGAGGTCATGGGCGACGGCTTTGTCTCCATGCTCGGACTCATCAAGAAGATCAGCACCCCGCAGGCGCGCGAAATGCTCGAGAAGATGGCCGACCTCATGACCACCATGGACCTCAGCACCTGCAAGGAATGCGGCCCCATGGGCCTGGTGACCGGCATGAGCAGCAAGGAAGCCCGCAAGGGGCTTGGCGTCATGCTTGAACTGACGAAGAGCCTGGGCAAGTTGTCCGGCTAGACGCCTCAAGCCGGGGCGTCCGACACCGCTCCCGGCTTACGGCGCTCGCGCGCGGTCCGGCGGCCCTGTGCCCGCCGCCGGGCCGCGCCCCCCTAAACCACGCCGCAGGCAAGCGGCAGGAGGACGGTATGAGCAAGAAGATCCTGATCGTGGACGACGACCCGGCAGTGGTTCAGTTCCTGGAAGAGGTCTTCGCGGACAACGGCTACTCCACCGCCAAGGCCTTCAACGGCGCCGAGGGCCTGACCCAGGTCAAGGCCTTCAAGCCCGACCTGATCACGCTCGACATGGACATGCCCGAGAAGGCCGGGACCATGTTCTTCATCGGCCTGCGCAAGGACGAGGCCCTGAAGGACACCCCGATCATCGTCATCAGCGGCGTCGGGCCCCGTCCCCCGGCCCTGAACAAGGACATCCCGGTGCTGACCAAGCCCGTGGAACCGGCGGTGCTGCTCGACCTGGTCGCCAAGATCCTGGGTTAGAGCCGCACCGGTCCCGGGGCCGCAGGGCTTAACGCCGGCCCGCGCGGCCCCGGGGCCGCACCGGACATTCCGCTCCACCCGCACCAGCCAAGGCCATGGGGGCAGTCATGCCGCTTGAGCACGTTGCGCCAAAAGTCCGGTCCGTTGCCCGGGACACCATCCTGCTCGTGGACGACGAGCAGGACATCCGCGAGCTCTTGGCCCTGCTTCTGGCCGACCTCGGCTTCAGCGTGCTCACGGCCGAGGACGGCGACCAGGGCCTGGCCCTGTTCAAGACAGCCCGCCCGGCCATCGTGCTCACCGACATCAAGATGCCCGGCCTGGACGGCATCGGCCTGCTCAAGGCCATCAAGGAGCTTTCCCCGGACACCGAGGTGCTCATCATCTCCGGCCACGGGGACATCGAGCTGGCCATCGCCAGCCTCAAGTTCGGCGCGGCCGACTTTTTGACCAAGCCCATCGACGACACCCTGCTGGAGCACGGCCTGCGGAAAGTCCAGGAGCGCCTGAGCATGCGCGCCCAGCTGCGCGACTACACCGAGAACCTGGAGCGCCTGGTGTCCGAGAAGAGCGCCCGGCTGGTGGACCTGGAGCGCAGGCTCGCGGCCCGGCAGATCGTGGAGGGCCTGTCCTCGGCCATGCGCTTCGTGAAAAGCGGCGAGGGCGGGGCCGGGACGCTCGGCGAACTGCCCTGCTTCGTGTCCATCCACAACCGCGAGCTGTGCATCATCTCGGCCAACGCGCTCTACCGCGAACGCCTGGGCGAGGCCGAGGGCCGGGAGTCCTTTGCGGCCTATGGCGCGGCCTACCCGGGCGGCCGGGGCTGCCCGGTGGACGAGGCCCTGCGAAGCGGCCTGGCGGGCTCCAGCCACGAGACGCTTTACGGCGTAGACGGCACGCGATTCAATGCCCTGGTCTCCACCACGCCCATCTCCGGCGAAGGCGGCGGCGTGTCCATGGTGCTGGAGATCGCCGTGGACCTGACCGAGATCGAGCGCCTGCATGCCGAGCTGGTGGCCAGCAACCGGCGCTACCGCGACCTCTTCGACGCCGTGCCCTGCGCCATCACCGTGCAGGACCGCGCGCTCAACGTGGTCGAGGCCAACTCGACCTTTCTGCGCGATTTCGCGGCCACGCTGGGCATGACCTGCCATGCGGCCTACAAGCACCGCAGCGAGCCCTGCCCGGAGTGCCCCATCCTCGAAACCTTCGAGGACGGGCGCCGCCACCAGGCCGAGACCGTGGTCACCGACCGCCTGGGCCAGCCGCGTAACATCCTCATCTGGACCGCGCCGCTCTTCGACGAATTCGGCCAGGTGGAGAAGGTCATGGAGGTGTCCACGGACATCACCCACCTGCGCCAGCTCCAGGACCACCTGAGTTCGCTCGGCATGATGCTCGGCAGCATGTCCCACGGGGTCAAGGGCCTGCTCATGGGGCTGGACGGCGGCATGTACCGGGTGGACTCCGGCCTGCGCCGGGGCGACCTGGACAAGGTGGCGAGCGGCTGGGACGTTGTGCGCCACCGCGTGCAGCACATCCGCAAGATGGTGCTGGACATCCTTTACTACGCCAAGAGCCGCGAGCTGGAACCGGCCGAGCTCGATCTGGCCGCCTTTGCCCGGGACCTGGCCAACCTCGTGGAGGGCAAGGCCGCCCACGCGGGCATCGCTTTCACCTGCGGCTTCGACAAGGCCGAGGGCCCATTCGAGGCCGACTACACGGCCCTGTCCTCGGCCCTGGTGAACTTCCTGGAGAACGCCATCGACGCCTGCCTGTCTGAGACCACGGGCCGGGCGCGCGAGATGGGCTTCCAGGTGGCTGCCGAGGACGGCTCAGCCGTGTTCACCGTCACCGACACCGGCTGCGGCATGGATCAGGAGGCGCGCGAGAAGATGTTCACCCTGTTCTTCTCCTCCAAGGGCAGCAAGGGCACGGGCATCGGCCTGTTCATCTCCAGCCGCATCATCGAGCAGCACCACGGCGCCATCGAGGTCGAATCCAGCCTGGGCGCAGGCACGCGCATCACGGTCCGGCTGCCCTTGCGGCAACCGGCGCAGGCGGAAAACGCACCGGACACCTAGCCCTTAAGCGGAGAGAGCGAACAGATGACGACCCCCCAGGCGCTCTTCCGGCCCGGCCTGCCCTTGGCGGCCAAGATCATGGGCGCGCTCGTGGCCCTGATCCTGGCGCTGGCCCTGTTCCTGTTCCGCTTCAACACCCGGAGCTACCGCGCCCTGGCCGAGAAGAACGCCGACCTCGAGGCCGACCGCATCTGCGAGGCCATCAAGTCCGGGGCCACGAGCTCCATGATGCGCAACGAGCGCGGCGAGCTGCAGACCATCGTGGAGCGCACCGGCCGCATGGAAGGCGTGCTCGGCGTGCGCATCCTGAACAAGGAGGGGCTGGTCATGTTCGCCAGCCGCCAGGAGGAACTGGGGGAACGCTGGCCCACGGCCGGCTTCCAGTGCGCCTCCTGCCACGAGCACACGCCCGTGCCCTCCACCCAGGAACTGGAGGAGCGCACCCAGATCGAGGACAGCCCGGGCGGCGGGCGCCACCTGACCATCTTCAGCCCCATCGGCACGGACGAGGGCTGCGCCACGGCCGCCTGCCACTTCCACCGCCCCAACGAGACCGTGCTCGGCGTGCTCGTGCTCGACATGTCGCTGGCCAAGCAGGAGGAGACGCTGCAGGAGCTGGTGGAGGCCAACACGGCCTCGCTCGGCGTGTTCCTGGCCGGGGTCTTTGCCGTGCTCTACGGCGTGGTCTACCTGCTCATCCAGCGGCCCATCCGCTCCATGATCGCCGTGACCCGGCGCATCGCCAAGGGCGAGATGGACTGTTGCGTGCGCATCCCCCAGCGCGACGAACTGGGCGAGCTGGCCGACGCCATCGGGCTCATGTGCCGGGAGATCAGCAGCAAGCACGGCGAGATCAACACCCAGCGCCAGCTGTACCAGAAGCTCTTCGAGGGCGTGCCCTGCATCATCACCGTGCAGGACAGAAACTTCCGGCTGCTGCGCTACAACCAGACCTTCTCCGACCTGTTCCACGTGGGCAAGGGCGCGTTTTGTTACGAGGCCTACAAGGGCCGCACCGAGAAGTGCCCGCAGTGCCCGGTGGAGAAAACCTTCCAGGACGGCCAGCCGCACTTCACCGAGGAGCACGGCGTGTACAAGGACGGCACCTCGGCCCACTGGATCGTCAAGACCGCGCCGCTCTATGACGAGGAGGGCAACATCACCGCGGCCATGGAGATGTGCCTGGACATCACCCCGCGCAAGCGCCTGGAAGAGGAGCTGCGCAAGAGCGAGCGCAAGTATCAGGACATCTTCAACAACATCCCCAACGCCCTGTTCGTCATCGACGCGGCCGAGCTGACCATCATGGACTGCAACCGCAGCACCGCCCTGCTCTATGGCTACCGCCGGGGCGAGCTCATCGGCCAGCACATCCGGATGGTCTTCCACCCCGAGGACGCCGAGACCGGCGCCACCACTCTGGGCCTGGGCCAGGCCATGTACCGCGTGCGCAACCAGGCCAAGGACGGCCGCACGTTCAACGTGAACATCATCACCGCCTTCTCCGAGTTCGACGACCGCAAGGTCATCCTGGCCACGGCCACGGACGTCACCGAGCGCATCCGGGCCGAGCGCCAGATGGTCCAGGCCTCCAAGATGGCCACGCTCGGCGAGATGGCCACGGGCGTGGCGCATGAGCTGAACCAGCCGCTGGCTGTCATGCAGATGGTGGCCAACCTGTTCCTGCGCAAACTGGAAAAAAGCGAGGTCCCGGACGAGGCCACCCTGCGCGAGATGGCCGACAAGCTCAGAAACAACGTGGAGCGCAGCACGCGCATCATCAACCACATGCGCGAGTTCGGCCGCAAGCCCGCCACCCAGGACGCCGTGCCCGTGGACCTGAACCTGGTCATCCGCAAGGCCTTTGACTTCTTCAGCCAGCAGCTCAAGGTGCGCGGCATCGAGGTGGTCTTCGACCTGGCGCCCGAGCTGCCCACCATCCTGGCCGATCCCAACCGCCTGGAGCAGGTGTTCATGAACCTGCTCTTGAACGCCCGGGACGCCATCGAGGACAAGTGCTCGGGCGCGGTCTGCGGCCCGCGCGACCGGAAGATCACCCTGCGCACCCGCGCCCGGCGGCGCGCCGTGGTGGCCGAGGTGGCCGACACGGGCGTGGGCATTCCCCGGGACATCGCGGGCCGCATCTTCGAGCCCTTCTTCACCACCAAGCAGGTGGGCAAGGGCACGGGGCTCGGGCTGTCCATCAGCTACGGCATCGTGCAGGACTACGGCGGCACCATCCACGCCCGGCCGCGCTCGGGGGCGGGCGCGCGCTTCCTCATGGTCTTTCCGCGCATGAACGGGAGCGCCAAGAACGACTCCTGAGCGCGCCGACCGTCCTTGCGACACGGGAGCCCGGCCTTGCGACGCGGCAGCCCGGCCTTGCCACGGGCGGCGTTCCCGTGCCAATACTCCTTCCGGGCAGCCAGGGGGGGGTCATGGCCAGAGGTCTTGCGTCCGTATTCTTCAAGCGCCGGTTCTGGCCGCTCTTTGTCAGCCAGTTCCTGGGCGCGGGCAACGACAACCTCTTCAAGAACGCCATCGCCATCCTGGTCATCTACCGCCTGGCCGGGGCCTCGCCGCTGGCCCCGGCAGTGCTGGTCAACCTGGCGGCCGGGCTGTTCATCCTGCCCTTTTTCCTGTTCTCGGCCACCGCGGGCCAGCTGGCCGACCGCTTCGAAAAGAGCGGGCTCATCCGCGCGGTCAAGTTCGCGGAGATCGTCATCGCCGGGCTCGGGGCCTGGTCGCTTTTGGCCCAGAGCATCCCCGGGATGCTGGCCGTGCTGTTCCTGCTCGGTGTCCAGGCGGCCTTCTTCGGCCCGCTCAAGTACGCCATCCTGCCCGAGCAGCTGGAGGCCGACGAGCTGGTGGACGGCAACGCGCTGGTCGAGGGCGGCACCTTCCTGGCCATTCTGCTCGGCACCATGGCCGGGGGCCTGCTCATCTTGCTGCCGCAGGGCATAGCCGCGGTCAGCGCGCTGCTGGTCGGCCTGGCCGCCCTGGGCTTTGCTGCCAGCATGCTGCTGCCCCGGGCGCGGCCCGGCAACCCGGCCGTGGCCATCCAGCCCAACTTCCTCAAGGACACGGCCCAGGTGCTGGGGCTCATCCGCACGCGCCGCGACATCCTCTTGTCCGTGCTCGGCATCTCCTGGTTCTGGCTGGTGGGGGCCACGTACCTGGCGCAGTTCCCGGCCTTTGCCAAGGACGTGCTGCACGGCGACGAGCACCTCGTGACCCTGATGCTGACCCTGTTCTCCGTGGGCATCGGGCTCGGCTCCATGCTCTGCACACGCCTGCTCAGGGGCGAGATCTCGGCCCGCCATGTGCCGGCCGCGGCGCTTGGCATGGGCCTGTTCGCCCTGGACCTCTGGTTCACCGGCCAGGGCCTGGCCAGCAGCCATGCCGATGTGTTGATCCTGCCGCTGGCCGAGCTGCTGCAGCAGTTCGCCGTCTGGCGGGTGCTGGCGGACCTGCTGCTGCTGGCCGTGGCGGGCGGGGTCTACATCGTGCCGCTGTACACCCTGCTCCAGGCACGCAGCGAGCCCGGCAAGCGGGCCCGGGTCATCGCGGCCAACAACATCGTCAACGCCGCCTTCATGGTCGTCTCGGCCCTGGCCGGGGCAGGCCTGCTGGCGCTCGGCTGCACCGTGCCCCAGGTCTTCCTGGCCGTGGCCGTGGCCACGCTCCTGGTGGCCATCCTCATCTGCGGCCTGCTCCCGGACACGCTTTTGAAGACCGTCTTCGCCTGGACCTTGAGGCTTCTGTACCGGGTCGAGGTGCGCGGCCTGGAGCACCTCGCGGCAGCCGGGCCCAAGGCCGTGATCGTGGTCAACCACGTCTCCTTCCTGGACGCTGCGCTCATGGCCGTGTTCCTGCCCGGCAAACCCACCTTCGCGATCCACACCCTCATCGCGCGCCTGTGGTGGGTGCGGCCCTTTCTGTCTTTGGTCAACGCCTACCTCATGGACCCGGCCAATCCCGTGGCGCTCAAGGGCATGATCCACGCCGTGCGCCAAGGCCGCACCTGCGTCATCTTCCCCGAGGGCCGCATCACCCTCACCGGCTCGCTGATGAAGATCTACGCCGGGCCCGGGCTCATCGCCGACAAGGCCGACGCACCCATCGTGCCCGTGCGCATCGACGGCGCCCAGTACACGCCCTTCTCGCGCCTGGGGGGCAAGGTGCGGCGCCAGCTGTTTCCGCGCATCCGCATCACCATGCTGCCGCCGCAGCGCTTCGAGCTCCCGCCGGAGATCAAGGGCCGGGCCAGGCGCCAGCTGCTCGGCCTCAAGCTGTACGACGCCATGTCGCATATGATGTTCGAGACCTCCCGGCACCGGCGCACCCTGTTCGCGGCCCTGCTTGACGCCGCGCGCACCTTTGGCGCCAAGGCGCCGACCTTCGAGGACACCAGCCGCCAGCCGCTCAGCTACGGGCGGCTGATCTCGGGCGCCCTGGTCCTGGGGCGGCGCTTCGCCCGGGACACCAGGCCCGGCGAGGCCCTGGGCCTGCTGCTGCCCAGCACCAATGCCGCGGTGGTGAGCTTTTTCGCGGCCCAGGCCTGTGGCCGGGTCCCGGCCATGCTCAACTTCAGCACCGGGCCGCAGGGCGTGCTCGCGGCCTGCGAAACCGCCTGCATCCGCACGGTCATCACCTCCCGGCGCTTCATCGAGCAGGCCAGGCTGGAAGCCCTGGCCGCGGCCCTGGAAACCGCGGTCCGCCTGGTCTACCTGGAGGACCTGCGCGGGCAGATGACCATCGGGGACAGGCTCTACGGCCTGCTGGCCCGGCCCTTTGCCGCCCAGATCACCCGACGGACCGCCCGGCGCATTGCCAGCACCCCGGACGACCCGGCCGTGATCCTGTTCACCTCAGGCACCGAGGGCGCGCCCAAGGCCGTGGTACTCTCGCACGAGAACATCCTGACCAACTGCGGGCAGCTCGCCGCGCGCGTGGCCTTCACCGCCACGGACCTCGTGTTCAACGCGCTGCCCATCTTCCATTCCTTCGGCCTCACGGGCGGGGTGCTCCTGCCGGTCTTCGCCGGCCTCAAGACCTTCCTCTACCCCTCGCCCCTGCACTACCGTATCGTGCCGGAGCTGATCTACGACACGGGCGCCACCATCATGTTCGGCACCGACACCTTCCTGGCCGGGTACGCCCGGGTGGCCTCGCCCTACGACTTCTACAGCGTTCGCCACGTTTTCGCGGGCGCCGAGAGACTGCGCGAACAGACCCGGCGCACCTGGATGGACAAGTTCGGCCTGCGCATCCTGGAAGGCTACGGCACCACCGAGACCTCGCCCGCGCTCGCGGTGAATACGCCCATGCACAGTAGGCCCGGCACCGTGGGCCGCCTTTTGCCCGGCATCGAGCACCGGCTGGACCC
>JANXYI010000215.1 GCA_025350085.1 Deltaproteobacteria bacterium | reverse complement strand
CCTTGTACCAGCTCTCCTCAGCGCCCGAGACCTTGAGTTCCGTGCCCACGGGCAGCTCGGCCACGGTGTCGGAGCTGGCGCTCTTGTCGGCTTTAAGCTTGGCGCCCTCGGAGGCGACATAGAGCTTGTCCTGGGCCAGGGCGGGCAGGGCCAGAAGCGTCAGGCACGCCAGGCAGGCCAAGAGAATGGTCATGCGTTTCATGCGCTTGCTCCCTGGTGAGAGGGTTGGATTCCATTGCCTGCATTCTGCGCGAACTGGCGCCCGAATGCAAGGGCCGGGCTGTCTTGCGGTCAGGCCGAGAATTCCCGGCGCACGAGGGCCGCGGCCTCGTCCAGCCAGGCCGCGCGCTGCTCCGGCGTGCTCGTGCAGACCACCCCGAACATGCGCCGGACGACCTTGCTTACCCCGCAGAAGAACAGGATGCAGTGGCGCCAGAGGCCGTCCAGCGGATCGCCGAACACGGAGAGTTCGCGCGCCGCGGGCGTGTTCGAGGTGTTCAGCACCAGCGCGGTCATGGGTTTGAGCAGCCCCTGGGGCACACCCTCGCCATTGTCGCCGGGCAAAAATTCATAGGCCACGCCGGGCCGCAGCACCCGGTCCACCCAGCCCTTGAGTACGGCCGGGGGCTGGCCCCACCAGTTGGGGTGCACGAGGATGAGCCCGTCAGCCTCCCGAATCTCCGCGCAGTGCCTGGCCACGAGCGGTGGCAGCACCGCGTCGCGCGAGAGTTCGGCGGGTGTGAGCACGGGGTCGAAGCCCTCGGCCTGGAGGTCGTGGAAACAGACCTCATGGCCCAGTTCGAGTAGGGTGGCCTCGGCAATGCGGGCCAGGGCATGATTGAAGCTGCCGGGGTCGGGGTGGCCGAGGATGATCGAGACGCGCACCTTCAGTCCCCCTTGGCAGGCGCGTGTAGCCAGCAGTGGGCCAGGCGGGCTTCGCCCGTGTCCTGTCCGGTCTCGAAGGCCGGGGGGAACTCACGGCAGCAGATGTCCATGACGTAGGGGCAGCGCGGGTGGTACGGGCAGCCAGGGGGCGGATCAAGGGGGCTCGGCGGCTCGCCGCGCAGCTGTTCGCGCACGCGCTGGTGGCCGGGGTCGGGCACAGGCACGGCCGAGAGCAGGGCCTTGGCATAGGGGTGCTTGGGCTCGCGGATCAGCGCCTCGGCCGAAGCCAGTTCCACGACCTTGCCCAGGTACATCACCGCGATGCGTTCGCAGATCTGGCCCACCACGGCCAGGTCGTGGGAGATGAACAGGTAGGTCAGGCCCAGGCGCGTCCGCAGGTCCTGCAGGAGCAGCAGCACCTGGGCCTGGATGGACACGTCCAGCGCACTCACGGGCTCGTCGCAGACCACCAGCGCCGGACCCAGGGCCAGGGCGCGCGCCACGGCCACGCGCTGGCGCTGGCCGCCGGAGAGCTGGTGCGGGTAGCGCCCGGCCATCTCCGCATCCAGGCCCACGGTGCCGAGCAGGGCCAGGGTCTTGGCCTTGCGCTCGGCCCTGGTGCCGATCTTGTGGATGGTCAGCGGCTCGGCCACGATGGCCCTGACGCTCATGCGTGGGTTGAGCGAGGAGTAAGGGTCCTGGAAGACCATCTGCATCTGGCGGCGCAGCTCGGTCTCGGGCCATTCGGTGATGTCCCGGCCCTGAAAGCGGATGGTGCCGGCGTCAAGCGGCTCCAGGCCCAGAATGAGCCGCGCCAGGGTGGACTTGCCGCAGCCGCTCTCACCCACCAGGCCCAGGCTTTCGCCTGCGTTGAGCGTCAGGGAGACGCCGTCCACGGCGCGCACCGTGCCTTGGGTGAGTCCCAGCACCCCGCCGCTGATGCGGTAGTGCCGGGCCACATCCATGAGTTCCAGCAGCGCGCTCATGTGTTGTCCCCGCTGTTGTCATCCTCGCAAATGGCGGGCCCGGCCAGCGGGCTGCCCTCATGCAGCCAGCAGCGGGCCGTGTGCTCCGGCCCCAATTGGAACAGCGGCGGGCAGGCCGTGCAGCGTTTGAACGCCTTGGGGCAGCGCGGCCAAAAGCGGCAGCCCGTAGGCAGGTTGAAGATGCACGGCACCATGCCCGGGATAGGGGCCAGGGTGCGCCGCACGCCCAGGCGCGGCACGCTCGCCAGCAGGCCCTGGGTGTACGGGTGCCGGGGCTGGGCAAAGAGCTCGGCCACCGGGGCCTGTTCCGCCACCTGGCCTGCGTACATCACCACCACGCGCTGTGCTGTCTCGGCCACCACACCCAGGTCGTGGGTGATGAGCAGGATGCCCGAGCCCCGGCGCTCTTGCAGCTCGCGCATGAGGTCCAGGATCTGAGCCTGGATGGTCACGTCGAGCGCGGTGGTGGGCTCGTCGGCAAAGAGCAGGTCCGGGTCGTTCACCAGGGCCATGGCGATCATCACGCGCTGGCGCATGCCGCCGGACAGCTCAAAGGGGTAGCTGCTCATGCGCTCCCCGGGGTTGGGGATGCCCACCAGCCGCAGCATCTCCACGGCGCGCTCCGCGGCCTCGGCGCGGGAGGCGTT
>JANXYI010000204.1 GCA_025350085.1 Deltaproteobacteria bacterium | reverse complement strand
CCTCGAACACCGCGCGCGCGCTGTCCGGGTCGGTGAGCGGCCGCAGGGAATAGCGCACCGGGGCATCGGACCCGGCCTCGTTCTTGATGACCAGGCCCTTTTTGGTCAGGCGCGGGTTGCCCGTCTGCGGGTGCAGGCCGTGGACCTCGAAGTCCGAGCACAGCTCGTCCAGGGTGCCCAGCCAGGCCTTGGTGCCGGGGTCCGGGCCCACGTCGCGGTAGGTCACCAGGAGCTTGCCGCTGCTGGTCCAGCCAAGCGTGGGCCGGTGGCCCACAAGCGGGGTGGGCCTGGGCCCGCCCCAGGTGGCGCCGCCGTCCTCGCTGATGCAGTAGTACATGGGCTCGCCCACAAAGGAGTTCTCGCGCATGAGCGCGAGCAGGCGCGGCGGCCCGCCCACCAGCTCCTGGGGCAGGCGGATCACCGAGGCCTCGCAGAGCACCAGGCACTTCTCGCTGGCGATGACGGAAAACGGCTCCCAGCTGCGGCCCTGGTTGCGCGAGAGATAGGCCATCTGCTCCGAAGGGGCCTGGCGTATCCTGGGCTGCGGCTGGCTGCCGCGGTGCTGGTGCCCGGTGGTGAAGAGCATCTGGCCGTCGAGCTCCAGCAGGCGGTCCTGCAGGCCGTGCCCCAGGCCGCTGCCCGGCTGCTGGGCCCAGGTGTGGCCCTGGTCGGCGCTGAAGTAGAGCAGCGGCCCGGCGTCGTCCACGATGATCAGCAAACCATCCGAAAGCCGGGCGATGCGCGGGCAGTGGGACTCCGTGGCGCAGAGGATGCGCCCGGCCCCCCAGGTGCGGCCGAGGTCAGGGCTCTCGCGCAGCATGAGCCTGCGCCGCGTGCCCACGTGGCGGTCGAACTCGTTGTAGACGCAGAGCAGCCGCCCGTCGTCGGTCAGGCAGACGTCCGGGAAGCACAGGTAGTGGCCGACCCGGCGGTCGATGACAACGTGCCGGTCAGCACTGGTGTCGAGGCTCGGCATAGGCCCTCCGAAGTTATGAATCCTGTTTCAAATGGGGACCGGCGGCACAGGAACCATCATTTGGAATGGCATTGGCAATGCCTACATACACCCGGGAAGCATTTCAGCAAACCTGGGCAGGTCCCTTGCGTCGCCAGGGGCCGACAGAGACTCTCGCAAACGTCGCCCCGCTTCCCGTTCTCCTGGCCCGCAGGGCCTAATCCTTCTCCCGTTCGTCCAGCACGCGCTTGGTCTTGGCAAAGCTGCGCGGCAGGGTGCCCGGGGCCAGAAGCTCCACCTGGGCCGTGACCAGAATCTGGCTCTTGATGTCCTCGCCCACGGCCCTGGCCAGGGCGCCGGTGGCGCTCTCCGGCGTCTCGGCCCGGCGCTCCACGCGCACCGCCATGTGGTCCAGGCCCCCGGAGCGCGACAGAACGATCTGGTACTCGCTCTGCAACTGCGGGTGCTTTTCCAGCACGGCCGCCACCTGGCCGGGGTAGATGTTCACCCCGCGGAAGATGATCATGTCGTCGCTGCGGCCCTGGATGCGCTCGTGGCGCGGCATGGAGCAGCCACAGGGACACAGGCCCGGGATGAGCCGGGTCATGTCCCGGGTGCGGTAGCGGATGAGCGGGCTGGCCTCCTTCTTCAGGCTGGTGATGACCATCTCGCCCAGCTCGCCCGGGGCCGAGGGCTTGAGCGTCTCCGGGTCTATGAGCTCCAGGATGTACAGGTCGCCCCAGTAGTGGATGCCTTCATGCGCCTCGCATTCGATGCCCGCGCCTGGGCCGTAGATCTCGGTCATGCCGGAGATGTCGAAACTGTGCGTAAGGCCCAGGGCCTCCTCGAAGCGGCGACGCATCTTCCTGGTGTGGGCCTCGGCCCCGAAGATGGCGCGCCTGAGCTTGATCTTGCCCCGCAAATTCTGCTTCTCCACTTCCTCGCCGAGCAGCAGGGCCATGCTCGCGGTGGAGCCCAGGCAGGTGGAGCCCAGGTCGGTCAGCATCTGCAGCTGGATGTCGAGCATGCCCGGGCCAACAGGCAGGGCCATGGCCCCGAAGCGCTCGCAGCCGAGCTGGAACCCGGCCCCGGCTGTCCAGAGACCATAGCCGACGCAAATCTGCACGCGGTCAAGGGTCGTCAGGCCCGCCAGCTCGTAGCAGCGGGCGAACATGTCGGCCCAGTCGTCGATGTCCTTCTGGGTGTAGCTCAAAATTTTCCGCTTCCCGGTGGTCCCGCTGGAGCCGTGGATGCGCACCACCTGCTGCTCGGGCACGCTGAGCAGCGGCAGGGGGTACCCGGTCTGCAGGTCCTGGGCCGTGGTAAAGGGCAGCCTGGCGAGGTCGGACAGATGCTTCACGTCGCCGGGATGGATGCCCGCCTGGTCCAGGCGCTCGCGGTAGAAGGGGCTGCCCTGGTGGGCGTGGTGCAGGGTCCATTTGAGGCCTTCCTGCTGGACGGCACTGAGCTCGTCGGTGCTCATGTCCGGGATGAAGCGGGGCTGGGTCATGGGGCTGGTCTCCTGCTTGGGCGCTTGTGGGGCCGGGGGAAATGCGGTAGCTCCGCCTGAAGGCTGCGGCAGCGGCGCAGGTTGCACGGCTTGCGGCATCATGCAGCAGTTTGGCCTGATCTTCAAGCCCGGACCGTGCTTGCGAAGGAGTGCGCCCCCCTTGGACCTGAACCTGTCCGTGGACCAGACCCTGTTCCAGATCCTGGCCGTGCTGCTCGGCCTGGTGCTCGGCAGCTTCGCCACCTGCGCGGGCTTCCGCTTGGCCCTGGGCGGCAGCGTGACCAGCCCGGCGCGGTCCTTCTGCCCGGCCTGCGGCCACACCCTCACCTGGCGCGAGAACATCCCGCTGCTGGGCTATCTGGTCCAGTACGGGCACTGCCGCTACTGCCTGGCGCGCATCCCCCTGCGCTACCCCGCATCCGAGCTTTTTAGCGGCCTCTTTGCCCTGGCCGCGGCACTGGTCTTCGGGCCCACCTGGCACTGGTGCGTTGCCGTGGGCTTTGGCACGCTGCTGCTGGTGCTCGCGCTCATCGACCTGGAGACCTTCCTCTTGCCGGACGCCCTGACCCTGCCGGGCGCTGCCACGGCCCTTGCCGTCTCCAGCCTGCTGCCCCGGCTGCACACCCTGGGCATCGGCTGGCAGGCCG
>JANXYI010000175.1 GCA_025350085.1 Deltaproteobacteria bacterium | reverse complement strand
CCTCGAACCAGGTGCCATCCTCAAGGGCCAGAATCGCTTTCATTTCGTGTGCTCCAGCATGATTTTGACAATGCGTTCCACGTCTTCCGGCCGGTCCACCCCGTGGCACTGGTGGCAGGTTACAGCCACATGCAGCGGGATGCCGTTTTCCAGAAGGCGCAGTTGCTCCAGTTTTTCCGTCCGCTCCAAGGCCCCTGGCGGCAGCGCGGCAAAGCGCTCCAGGGTGGCCATGCGATAGCCGTACAGGCCGATGTGCAGGAGCGGCCCGACGCCGTGACTTTTCCCATCGTGGGCGTCCCCGTCGCGGTCAAAGGGGATGGCTGCGCGTGAAAAATACAGTGCCCGGCCCCTCGCGTCCAGCACCACCTTGACCCGGTCCGGGTTGGCGGCCTCGGCGCGGTCAAAAACCGTCGCGAGCGTCGTGGCCTGGACCTCGGCTCCGGCCGGCCCGGCAAAGGGCGCCAGAAGCTCCGCCAGCATGTCCGGCTCAAGCAGCGGCTCGTCGCCTTGGATGTTCACCACCACCGCATCCGGGCCTGCGCCGAGGAGTCGTGCGGCCTCCAGCACACGGTCCGTGCCGCTTACGTGCTCGCGCGAGGTCATGAGCGCCGGGACGTTCCAGGCCTTGGCCGCGTCCAGGATGCGGACGTCGTCCGTGGCCAGCACAACCCGTGCAAACAGGGGGCAGGCCCGGGCGCGTTCATACACATGGACGAACATGGGCTTGCCCAGGATGTCCACCAGCGGCTTGCCGGGAAAGCGCGACGAGTCATACCGCGCTGGAATTATTCCGAAACAGGGAGGCAGGGTGTGCATACGCTTCGCGGCTCCGCTGTGCGTTTACGCACTTATTAGGCATTCGGCAACTGCCTGGCAAGCGGCGGCCGCGCCGCCCCGGTGCGCGGCCGCATAGTCCGCGGCCCGGTCCCGGACCTCCTGGCGCCCCGGCGTTTCGGCGATCAGGCCGGACAACTCGGCCAGTACGCCCCGCCAGTCCTGGGCCTGGCGCACGAGGCCGGTTTCGAAGATCTCCTGGCCCACCCAGGCGAAGTTGCTCCAGAACGGGCCGATGACCGCGGTGACGCCGTGATTCAGCGGCTCCAGGAAGTTCTGGCCGCCCAGATCGGCCAGGCTGCCGCCGAGGAAGGCTGCGCTGGCCAGCGAAAAGGCCGCGGAGAGCTCGCCGAACTGGTCCCAGATGACGACCGAGCCGGGCTCGGCGCGCCTGTTCTCGCTGCGCAGCACAAAGGGCACCCCTGCCTCGCGCAGCAGGCGTTCCCAGACGCAGACGCGCTTCATGTGGCGCGGGAACAGGCCGACCACCGGGGCGCGCCCGCCCTGGCGCAGGCGCAGCAGGCCCTGGATGAGTGGCAGGACCTGCCCCTCCTCCTCCTTGCGCACCGAGCCCAGGACCACGAAGGGCGCCCCCTCGGGGATCAGGTCCGTGCATTCCGGCCTGGTAGGCACGGCATCGAAGCGCAGGCGGTCAAACTTGATGTTCGGCATCTGGCCCACACCCTCAAGCCCGAAGGCCTGGGCGAAGCGGCGGGCGTCGTCGCCGGAAACGGCCAGCACCCGCGTGGGCGCCAGCGCCCGCCAGAGCCAGGGCAGGGTGCCGTAGCCGCGCAGGCTCTTGTCCGTCATGCGGCCGTTGAGCACCAGGGCGGGTATGCCCTGCTCCCGGCAGGCGGCCAGCAGCCCGGGCCAGAGCTCAGTCTCCAGCAGGGCCACGGCTTTCGGCTTTACTGCGCCCAGGACGCTTCTCATGCGCCCGGGCAGGTCAAAGGGGAAATAGGCGGGCAGGAGCGTCAGGCGAGGTGCCAGGTCGTCCCGGGCCTGTTCCAGCACGCCCAGACCCTGGCTGGTGAAGGTGGTGACGAGCACGCGCAGTGGAGGAGTACCCTCGGGCCTTTGGGCGGCCAGCACCTCCGGCAGTTGACGCAGCATTTCCCAGGCCAGGTAGGCCTCGCCGCCCGAGGCGGCCTGGAGCCAGAGCTCGGCCCGGGGCAACAGGCCCGCGGACAGCGTGCGCTGGGCCCAGCCCTCGGCCAGCCGTCCGTTGCGCTTGAGCCCGGGCAAGAGCGCGCGCCAGGCCAGGCCGTACAGGCTGAGCGTTGCGCGCACGGCCAGGGGGAGCGGGGCGGGCACAGGGGGGCAGGGGCGCACCGGGCGGTCCCTATGCCCCGGCCCGGGCAGCGTGGGCGGCCAGGCCCAGGCGCACCAGTTCGGCCACCAGCGCTTCGAAAGTCAGGCCCACGGCGGCCGCGGCCTTGGGCAAGAGGCTCGTGGGCGTCATGCCCGGCAGGGTGTTGGTCTCCAGTATCTGCGGGCCCGAGGCGTCGGCCATGAAGCCCCCGACCATAAAGTCGGACCGGCTGTAACCGCTGATGCCGAGCGCCCTGTGCGCTGCGAGCGCCATGCGCTGGACCTCGGCCGCCAGCTCCAGGGCGATGGGCGCGGGGCACAGCTCCTCGGCCCCGTTGGCTGCGTACTTGTTCTCGTAGTCGAAGAAGGCCGAGCCGGTCTTGGGCCGGATCATGATCACCGGCAGCGCGGTCTCGCCCAGCACCGCGCAGGTCAGCTCCACGCCCGGCACGCAGGTCTCCACCAGCGCCTCCTGGCCCAGGGCAAAGACCTTGGCCAGGGCCGGGCCGAGGCCCTCCGGCGCGTCAACCAGGCTCATGCCCAGGCTGGAGCCGCCGGTGTTGGGCTTGACGAAGAGCGGATAGGGCAGGGGGCAGGCGTGGTCCTCGCCGGGCAGGTTGCAATACAGCCGCCAGGCCGGGGTGGCCAGGCCAGAGCGGGCGTACACGGCCTTGGCCGCGGCCTTGTTCAGCGCCAAAAACGAGGCCTTGGGCCCTGCGCCCTGGTACGGGCAGCCGGCGATCTCCAGCAGGGCCTGGATGAGCCCGTCCTCGCCCGGGGAGCCGTGCAGGTTGATGAAGGCGAAGTCGGCCTCGGCGGCAGCCGGGATCAGGCCCGCGAAGTCGACGGCCGGGTCCAGGAAGCGCACCTCATGGCCCAGGGCC
>JANXYI010000150.1 GCA_025350085.1 Deltaproteobacteria bacterium | reverse complement strand
CCCAGCGGCCTGTGCCACGTGGCCTACGCCTTCCGCACCCCGGAGGTGATGGTGAACACCATCAGCCTATGCACCATCAGCTCCACGGACCTGTATATCCCCAAGCTGTTGCGCGACACGCGCACCGGCCAGCTGTTGCCTTTTGCCGAGTTCCTGGAACGCCTGTACGGCTACGGCGACATCGGCCTGTTCCTGGAGAACGGGAACAACCAGCGGGAGCTTTTGCACGTGGACTACGAGGGCAACACGCCCGAGGACATCCGCCTGGCGACTGTGGAGATGTTTGCGCGGCTGCAGGGGGAGCACCAGGACTCGGCCGAGGCCGCGCGGCTTCGGCAGCAGTTCTGGCAGACCTGGCAGCCCTGGGCGCCCGGCATGGCCGACGCGGTCATCGCCGCAAGCTTTCTGGAAGCGCACCCCGAACTGTTCGCCTGAACCGAGGAGCCGTGATGCAGTGCCCCATGTGTGCAGGCCCAGCCGAGGTCGTGTTTCGGCGGCTTGGCCAGCCCGGCAGCGTGCACCTGCCCCTCGGCAAGACAGTGGACCTCGAGATCGCCGGGTGCCGGAACTGCGATTTCTTCTGGAACGCCGAGGCCTTTGCGGACCCGGAGGCCTTCATGGCCTGGATGGCCCCGGCCTATGCGTCCTACAACCTGCTGGACAACGACCTGCATGGCTTTCCGCTGGTGGACGAGCGTACGCTGACGGTCAAGGGCTTCCTTGACGCGCACTGCGACTGGCCGGGCATGCGCCAGGTCCTTGA
Organism: Deltaproteobacteria bacterium; assembly: GCA_025350085.1. GTDB lineage: Bacteria > Desulfobacterota > Desulfovibrionia > Desulfovibrionales > Desulfovibrionaceae > Humidesulfovibrio. The sequence continues at coordinate 6,066 of JANXYI010000150.1, read as the reverse complement.
GGTCGGCTCCAACCGTGGCGACTTCCTGGCCTATCTGCAGCAGTGCCACGGGCACCTGCAGCTTCTGGGTGTGGAAAGCACACCCCTGTCCCTGGTGGGTGTGCCCACGCTCTTCAACGATGTCCACGAGATCCGCTTTTCGCCCAGCTTCGATCTTGTGGTGACCCGCCAGGTGCTGGAGCACATGCCTGACCCGGGACGGTTTCTGACCCACCTCGCCTCGTTCCTGCGTGAGGGAGCCCTGCTGCTGGTGGAGGTGCCGGTACTTGAAAACGAGCTCGACGAGGGCGTGGATCCCTGGGTGGTGGAGCATGCCGGCCACTACTCCGAGCGCGCCCTGGAGCTGCTGGGCCGGAGCGCCGGCCTGACGCTGGTGGCTGCGGACCGGACCTACCAGCTCTCGGTGCTGTTCCGGAAGCAGGCCCATGCGGGCGTGCTGCGGACGAGCGTCAACAGTGTCCGCTGGAAGCGGGTGCAAAGCTTTCTCCACCGTGTGCAGGAGAGCCAGGCCCAGTGGCGGCAGTGGGTCGAGCAGGGCGGCGAGCTGTGCTTCTACGGGGCCAGCAACGTGTTCCTGGCGCTCAGCGCCGTGTTGCGCGAGAAGTGGGGCGAGGAGTACTGGCAGGGGTGCCGCCTAGCCTTGGTGGACGACTATCCGCGCAAGCACGACGAGGAGGTGGGGGGTCTCCGGGTGCAATCCCTGGAGTCCCATGCGCCTTTGGGCAAGACGCTCTATGTCGTCTGCGCCATGTACCGCTACCACCGGCAGAAGATGCTGCCCCGGGTGCTTGGCCGCATGGGCCCGGACGACAGGCTGTTTGCCATGTGGACCCCGCTGGCGTACTGAGCGCGCGCCACTTTATTCCAGAATGGCGGCCATGGCCGCGTTCTTCTGTTCCGGAGTGGGCATTTGTCTAAAGGTCCAGGCCGTTGGCGACAGCAGGACGGAAACGACCTAGGCTATGAGGCCGTGAAATCCAAATATTAAATGCAGTGTGCGTGGGTGTCTAAACTTGCACGCGAGTTGGCATATTGCAGTGTACTAAAGCAAGATTAGCTTATCGCGGAAGCCATCTATCCGCGACAAATCGTTATATATCGGCATCCCCGTAGGGGTTGATATCAACACCTTGTCAATGGCATTAATGTTGTCCATGCAATACTGCGGCGCAACTATTTTAATTCCTGCGATGTCGCAACCATGTTTGTTATTATCTTTGTCTACAATGAATAATATATGCTTTGCAAGCTCAGGAAAATTAGAAAGCACGCGTTTAGTGAAGTCGCCACCACACCAGACGGCAATGCCTCTCTTTATTCCAGAGGCCAAGGGATCTGACGTCATGCTAGCAAACAATACTCTTTGCCGGTAGTCGGATAACATTTCATCTTTTTGAACGGCTTCTGCCCCCCAAAGCGACTTGTACAAGTGCTGCGTCGGGATTACATGAGAATGCCACGCCTTCTTTTTCCTGGCGACAAAATACAGCAGAGCACCTGAAAAAAGGTGGAAAGGGATTGCAGAAATTTTTTCAAAGACGTACCAAGAACCATCGTGGACGAAAAGATATTTGGACTCAAGGATATCGTAACCATTTTCATGATAATACTCTTGCAAAAGGCAGGGTGAGAACTGGTAATACCCATGATCTACGAATCCATTTATTGGAACGAGATGGATGATGAGTCCGCCGGTCTTCAGTAGGCGGTGTGCCGTTGCTATCGCATTCAGTGGATTAAAAACGTGTTCTATTGTCCCGCCATTGTATATGATGTCAAATTTTTCAGTTACCTGGCAAGGTTCATCTTTGTTTAGGTCAATAATGTAGTCAGCGTGCTCATATGCACTTGCATCAGAAGAATATGCATCGACTCCAATGGCATGAAAAAATGCCTTATCGTTTATGTTCTGTACCCCAAGGCTTGCCATGTAGTAGGTGTTGCTTTTGATGTACCCCGATATGTCATTTTTCAGGGTAATTCGACCATTGTCTACGGAAGCGAAGCCGCCACCTTTGAGAACACTTAGAAATTGTTCATCTGTGAGTTCGACGGTTTGCCTACCTAGCTGTAGCAATTTTCCATTACACTTAAGCCTGGAAAATGTCTTTGCGAATAATGTCGCCACTTCATAGTTGATGCCCATGATGATTCTCCGAATTTTGAATAGGCGATTCCGCCTTATGTTGGGTGCCTATCGAATTTCTGTGGGCCTGGAGCACTGTTTGAAGCGTCGCGTGTATAGTTATATTTGTGGATTCTGTTTGAAAACGCGCAACGATCAAACGAGGGCATGAAATTAAGGGCGGGGCAATTTACTTCGCTCAGCTATCCTGCCCGATGAAGTTGGGAGAGAATGGTTCCGTGTAGTTCGTAAATATAATGTGTTCAATAAACGTCCAGGACGGCGGCCATAACGGCATTCCAGCAGGCCAGGGTTGGCGGTTTCCGGGTCATCCAGCTATGATGGCAGACCAGGCGGAAGCCGCTCTCAGCCAGGCGCTCGCGCAACTCCATTTCGAAGAAATAGCGCATGGTGTGGGTTTCTCTGGTCTGGCTTATGACATCGGTGAGTTTGTCCTGGGTGAACAGGGTGTAGTGCACATCCACCACGTTGCGGCCGATGGACATATGCGGCTCCGCGATGCGCGTGAGCTTCAGCTCCTTGCTCTCCAAATGCTTCACCGCGGTCTTGGGCGGATCGGAAAGCACGCCAGGGCCATGCCAGAAATCGAACAGGAATAGGCCCCCAGGGGCCAGGTGCTCGCAAACCGTGGCCAGGGTGTCCTGCAGGTCCTTTGCCGTGGCCTGGTAGCTCAGCACGTGGAACAGCGCCGCCACCACGTCGAAGCGTCGCTCCAGCCGGAAGGAGCGGATGTCCCCGTGCAGGAAGCGCACGGCGTCGCGCGACTCCGGGGCGGCGTCCAGCTTGGCCTGGGCCAGTTCCAGGCTGGCGGTGGAGAAATCGATCCCAGTGACATCGTACCCCAGCCCTGCCAGCGGAAAGGCGTGGCCGCCAGTGCCGCAGCCCAGGTCCAGCAGCGTGGCTGCACCGGGGCGATGGGTCTGGATCAGCTCGTGGACGTAGTTGGCCTCGGACTGGTAGTCCTTGTCCTGGTACAGCAGGTCGTAGTATCTGGAGTAGTCCTGGAAGATGCTCATGGCAGTATGCTCACGAGGGCCTTGGCAGCCCGTTCGATATGTTCCTCACGCAGGGCCACACCGCTTGGCAGATAAAAACCGCGCCTGGCGAGCCGCTCGGCATGGGGATGGCGCTCCCCCTGGAACAGGCCCATGCGGGTGAACACGGGCTGTTCGTGCATGGGCCAGAAGAAGGGGCGTGTGCCTATGCCCAGCTGGTGCAGCCGCCGGGCGGCCTCCTCGGCCGTGAGGGTCAGCCCCTCGTCCAGCAGCACGCCAAAGACCCAGTAGTCATTGTCGGCGTAGGCTGTATTTCCCAGCGGCAGCTGAAGGCCGGGCACCCCGCGCAGCAGGCGCGTATAGAGCGCGCCCATTCTGCGCTTGCGCTCAAGGAATTCATCCAGACGCTCCAGCTGCGCCACGCCGAGGGCGGCTTGCATGTTGGTCATGCGCAGGTTCCAGCCCAGGGTCTCGTGCACGAAGCGCCGGGCGGGCTGGAAACAGAGGTTGCGCAGGCTGCGGCAGCATTCCGCCAGGGCCGGGTCATCGGTCACGATCATGCCGCCCTCGCCCGTGGTGACATGCTTGTTGGGGTAGAAGCTGAAGACGCCCAGGTGTCCGATGCCTCCGCAGGGCCTGCCGGTGCAGGTCTGTCCGATGGCCTCTGCGGCGTCCTCGATGACGGCCAGGCCGTGCCGCTCGGCCAGCGCCATGACCGGCTCCATGTCCACAGGCAGCCCGTAGATATGCACCGGCATGATGGCCCGGGTGCGTGGAGTGATCCGGGACGCGAGCTGGGTCACGTCCATGTTCCAGGTCAGGGGGTCGGAGTCCACCAGCACCGGAGTGGCCCCGGCGCGCACAACAGCGGCGGCGCAGGAGATGATGGTGAAGGCCGGCAGAATGACCTCGTCGCCCGGGCCGAGGCCCAAGGCCGCCACTGCCGCCTCCAGCGCGGCGGTGCCGTTTGTCACGGCGACGGCGTGCCTTCTGCCGACGCGCTCGGCCATGGCCTTTTCGAAACGGTCCACAAACGGTCCCTCTGAGGAGATCCAGCCGGTCTCAATGCATTGCGCTAGGTAGCGCTGCTCGTTGCCGTCCAGCAGCGGTTCGTTCACCGGGATGAAGCTGACGGAATTAGGCATGCGTGTTTTCTCCGTGGGGCGAGGAGGCTGCCGCAAGGTTCCCGCCCGCGGGCGTGAGCGTCATCAGGATGTCCGCCAGGCCGTTGCAGAGCCGGTAGCGTTCGATGATGGGCCAGAAATGGGCGAAGCTCGCCTTCAGGCCGTGTTGCTGTATGATCTGCCTGCTGTTGTGCCGCAGGAGACTTGGGGCTGCGAGGATGGCGTAGAGGTATTTTTTGGAAAACTCGAAGCGCAGCAGCAGCAGGGCGTTCGCCGCCCCCTCGCTCAGTTCCAGGTCGAGGAGCTGGCGCAGGATCTGGTCCGGGAGTTTGTACTTGATGGCAAAGTACCACCACTTCTGCAGCCTGTTGATCCTGTCCGCATCGTTGATCTTGAGGCAGGAGCGGTCAAAGAAGCTGGGCGCATAGGAGACTTCCTCGCCGGTGATGAAGCCGTGCCGGACGCAGTACTCGGCCATCCGCGTGTTGGGGTAGGGCTGGAGGATGGACACCCAGCTGTCGTCGACTCGGTTCCTGCGGTTGAAGTCCAGCGTATTCAGGGCGTCCTGCAGGGGGGCGGCCACGGGCATGCCGATCATGTTCTGCATGCGGGTCTTGATCTTGTGCTTCCTGAGCAGGCGGATGGCGTGCACGATCTGCTCGTTTTTGATGTGCCCGCGGTTCAGGATGTCTTTCTGCACCACGGGGTCGGCGGACTCCAGGGCGAAGTTCACCATGACGAGCCCGGCCTTCTTGAGCTGGAGGAGCAGGTCCTCGTCCAGCAGGTTGAGGCTGAAGCAGCAGAGGAAGGGCAGGCCGATCTCCTGCGGGTAGCGCCGGCAGAAGTCCTCGATCCAGGCGCGCTTGAGCAGGAAGTTGTCATCGATGAAGATCACCTGCTCCAGGGGATAGCGCGCCTTGATGTCCCGGATCTCGGCGATGACGTTGCCCACGCTCCGCTTTTGCAGGAAGTTCGCCTGCGTTTTGAACTTCTCTTTCCATGCGTGGTTGTAGCAGTAGGTGCAGGAGTAGGGGCAGTCCCGGCAGCTGATGACGTTCTTCATCGGGTTGTCGCGGAATTCCGGGTACCTGTAGAACAGCTCCCGGTCCGGAAAGGGCAGGGTGTCGAGGTTTGCCAGGTCATACTGCACCACGCGGCCGAGGGCCCGGCCCTCTACGATGTCCAGCATGGCTCGCTCGCCCTGGCCGATGACGACGGCATCGGCGGAGCGTTCGGGTATCTCGGCGTGGAAAAAGGTCGCGTGGGGGCCGCCGACGATGACCTTGAGGCCATAGCGGGTCCTGAGCTCCGCCGCCAGGGTAAGCATGGCCTCGTGCGAGCCCGTGACTAAGCTGAAGGCCAGGAAGTCCGGCCGGAAGCCAGCGATGAGCTCATGGACGTCTTCGCGCTCGATCCAGCAAAGAAGGGTTTCGTGCCCGCCCTGCCTGAGCGCGGCGGAGAGGTACATGATGCCCAGCTTTTCGTTGCGCAGCTCGGATTCGATGAAGAGTATTCTGGCCATGCGACTCGGTGCTCGTGGTTTGTGGGGGAAAACGTCCCGCGCTCAGGGGGCGGCCCTGATCCATCCGCGATCATGCAAAATATGTGAAAGCCGGCTATTTCCCGCCGCGGGCGGCAAGTTTGTTCAGGCAGTCCCGGGCCGCCGGAGAGTGCGGAGAGTTTTCCGGCTCCAGGGCGAACTGTCGCGCGGCCTCCTGGCGTTTGCCCTGAGCCAGCAGTACCTGCCCCCGTTTGTGGGCCAGGCCGTGGGCGCGCGGCTCCAGCCGCTCCAGCTCGGCCA
>JANXYI010000136.1 GCA_025350085.1 Deltaproteobacteria bacterium | reverse complement strand
CTCTCGCGGCTGGTGCTCCTGCGCCAGCAGGTGGAGGCCGTCAATACGAGCGCGGCCGAGCTCGGCCGCGTGGAAGTGCCCGGCAGCGACGAGTTCGCCGCCCTGGCCGGAGGCATCAACGCCATGCTGGGCGAACTGGAGCACTCGCGCCGGAGCTTGGCCGGCCAGTGCACGGCCACCGAGGCCCAGGAGGCCTACCTCCAGCGCATCCTGGACTCCATCCACGCCGGGGTCATGCTGGTGGACGCGCAGACCCGGGTCATCCTGGAGGTCAACGCCTTTGCCGCCGCCCTGGCCGGACGCACCAGGGAGGAGATCATCGGTCAGGACCACGACAGCCTCATCAGCGCCACGGCCGAGGGCCCGGGCAGCGGCCTGAGGCAGCCCGGCGGGCAGACCGGAGAAAAGCCCGGCGAGCAGCCCGGAGAAAAGCCCGGCGAGCAGCCCGGGGAGAAGAACGGCGAACAGGTCGTCCGCAGGCTGCTGCGCGCCGACGGCTCCAGCCGCGCCATCCTCAAGACCTCCTCGCGCATCGACCGGGGCAGCACGCCCATCCTGCTGGAAACCTTTATCGACGTGGACGACCTCTCCAAGACCCAGGACGCCCTCAGGCGCTCGGAGGCGACCTACCGCACCCTGTTCATGAACACCGGCACGGCCACGGTGCTCCTTGAGGAGGACACCACCATCTCGCTCGCGAACCAGGAGTTTGAGAAGCTCTCGGGCCTTTCGCGCGAGCAGGTCGAGGGCCGCATGAGCTGGACCGAGTTCTTCGCGCCGGACAAGGTGGAGACCATGCTGCGCCACCACGTGAAGCGCCGCGACAACCCCGAGCTGGCCCCGCGCAACTACGAAACCGTCTTCGTCAACAAGGACGGGGAGCAGCGCGCCGTCCGGATGACCGTGGCCATGCTCCCGGGCACCAGGACCAGCCAGGCCGCCATCGAGGACATCACCGAGCAGAAGCACGCCGAGGAGCAGCTGCGGCACCAGGCCTTCCACGACGCGCTGACCGGCCTGCCCAACCGGGTCCTGCTGCACGACCGCCTGGAGCGCTCCGTGGAGTCGTCCCGGCGCGAGGGCTTTGAGACCGCCGTGCTGCTCATGGACCTGGACCGCTTCAAGGACATCAACGACTCCCTGGGGCATTCCACGGGCGACAGGCTGCTCAAGCTGGTGGCCCAGCGCCTGAACGGCGTGGTGCGCCGCAGCGACACCGTGGCCCGCCTGGGCGGCGACGAGTTCGTGGTGGTCATGGACGGCCCCACCAACACGGAGGCCGTGAGCCGCGTGGCCGGGGACATCCTGCAGTCCTTTGCCGCGCCCTTCGTGCTCGACGACCACGGCCTGCACGTGGGCCTGTCCATCGGCGTGGCCCTGTTCCCGGAGCACGGCGACACGCCCGAGACCCTGCTCAAGAACGCCGATCTGGCCATGTACCGGGCCAAGGAGCGCGGCCGCAACACCTTTGATTTCTTCACCGACGAGCTGAACGACCAGGTGGTGCACCGGCTCATGGTGGCCACGGGCCTGCGCCGGGCGCTGGCCGCGGGCGGCATCGAGGTCCACTACCAGCCCAAGGTGGTGGAGCCGGGCAGCCGCATCGTCGGCGCCGAGGCGCTGGTGCGCTGGCGGCGCGAGGACGGCACCCTGGTCCTGCCCGCGGAGTTCATCCCAGTGGCCGAGGACACCGGGCTGATCATGCCCCTGTCGGACATGGTGCTGCGCTCCGCCTGCAGCCAGGCCCAGGCCTGGCGCGAGGCCGGGCACGAGCACTTCACCCTGGCCGTGAACCTCTCCCCGCGCCAGTTCCAGCAGCCGGATCTGGGGAGCCGCATCCGGGCCATCGTCGAGGAGACCGGGCTGCCCTGGCACGCGCTTGAGCTGGAGATCACCGAAAGCATCCTCATGAGCAACCTGCCGGAGACGCTCAGCGCGCTGGAAGAGCTGACCGGCATGGGCGCGGCCATCGTGCTCGACGACTTCGGCAAGGAATACTCGTCGCTCGGCTACATCAAGAAGATGCCCATCCAGGCCATCAAGATCGACCGCTCCTTCATCAGCGACCTGCCGGACGACGAGGACGACGCGGCCATCGTCCAGACCATCCTGTCCATGGCCCGGACGCTCGAGCTGCGCGTGGTGGCCGAGGGCGTGGAGACCAGCGAGCAGCTCTGGCTCTTGACCAACCTGGGCTGCCGGGAATTCCAGGGCTTCTACTTCAGCCGCCCCCTGCCCGCCGGGGAGATGACCGCCCTGCTGGACTCCCCCGAGCCCTTCGCCAGGCTTGACGCAGACCGGCAAGCGTGATTCTTCTCCGCCCATGCTGAATCCCGCAGACCAACATACGATCCTCGTCACCTGCCCCAAGGGCCTGCCGCCCTTTTTGCGCGCCGAACTGGAGGGCTTGGGCCTGCCAGCCCAGGAACTCACCGCCGGGGTCGAGACCCGGGGCGACATGCTGACCGCCATGCGCCTGAACCTGTGCGTGCGCACCGGGCACCGCGTGCTGCTGGAACTCGCGCGCAGGCGCGCAAAAGACCCCGACGGGCTGGCCGCGGCCCTGGGTCAGCTCCCCTGGGAGGACATCATCCCGGCCGACGGGCACCTCACCGTGGACTCCTCGGTGGTGAACGACTTTGTCAACGACACGCGCTTCGCCAACCAGAAGGCCAAGGACGCCATCTGCGACCGCATCACCATGCACCGGGGCAGACGTCCGGATTCCGGGCCGGAGCCCGTGGGCGCCTGCGTGTTCCTGCACTGGCGCGGCGACGCGCTCACCGTGTACCTGGACACCACGGGGTACCCCCTGCCCCGCCGGGGCTACCGCAAGATGCCGCACAAGGCCCCCTTGCAGGAGACCCTGGCTGCCGGGATCGTCCTGGCCACGCGCTTTGACGCGGCGAGCGAGCACTTTCTCTCGCCCATGTGCGGCAGCGGCACCCTGGCCATCGAGGCCGCGCTCCTGGGGCTTGCCCGCGCGCCGGGCCTCCTGCGCTCGGACTTCGCCTTCCGGCACCTGATCGACTTCGACGCCGAGGCCTACGAGACCCTGCGCCGCGAGCTGAACAGCCAGGCCAGGAAGACCCTGCCCTGCCGCATCCTGGCCAGCGACAACGACCCTGCGGCTGTGGAGGCCGCGCGCCAGAACGCCCGCACCGCCGGGGTCGAGGCGCACATCAAGTTCAGCCTGGCCGACTTCCGCGAGACAGAAGTGCCCGAGGGGCCGGGGGTCTGCGTGCTGAACCCGGAGTACGGCGAGCGCCTGGGCGAGAGCCCGGAGCTTGAGCCGCTGTACGCGGCCATCGGCGACTTCTTCAAGAAGCGCCTGCCCGGTTGGCGGGGCTACGTCTTCACCGGCAATGCGGCCCTGGCCAAGCACGTGGGCCTGAGGCCCAGGCGGCGCATCCCGCTTTTCAACGCCAAGATCGAATGCCGCCTGCTGGAGTACGAGATGTACCAGGGCACGCGCCGCAGCCCCAGGGAATCCTGAATCCCTCCCAAGGAATCATGAACCCCTCCCAAGGAATCCCGAACAGAAATGAGCACTTGCCCGCCAGGGCAGTGTTGACACAAAATCCAGCGAGGCGTAACGATTAGGCAACCTTACTTAGCCAGCCAGCGGCCTCTTGGCCCGGCTGTCATGCACGACCCGGCACTGCGGCGGTTATGCACCGCCTTTTGATACAGTGGGCTTGGATCTCAACTCATGGAGGATCGTGCATGAATGCCCTCACGCTGGTTTTCGTTTCACTCTGCGTCTTTGCCATCGCCTACCGCTTCTACGGCCTGTTCCTGGCCAACAAGGTCCTGGAACTGAAAGACGAGCGCATCACCCCGGCCGTGAAGTTCGCCGACGGCCGCGACTATGTGAAAACCAACAAGTTCGTGCTCTTCGGCCACCATTTCGCGGCCATCGCCGCGGCCGGGCCGCTGCTCGGGCCGGTGCTGGCCGCCCAGTTCGGCTACCTGCCGGGCGCGCTGTGGATCATCGTCGGCTGCGTGGTGGCCGGGGCCGTGCACGACATGGTCGTGCTCTTCGCCTCGGTGCGCCACCGCGGCCGCAGCCTGGGCAAGATCGCCGAGGCCGAGATCGGTAAGACCGTGGGCCACGTGGCCTCCTGGGCCGTGCTGTTCATCCTCATCCTGACGCTCGCGGGCCTGTCCATCGCCGTGGTCAACGCCATGGCCGAGAGCGCCTGGGGCACCTTCACCGTCTTCGCCACCATCCCCATCGCGCTTTTGATGGGCGTGTACCTGCACGTCTGGCGCGACGGCGACGTGACCGGCGCAAGCATCATCGGCGTGGTCCTGCTGGCGCTGGCCGTCATCGCCGGACCCTACATCGTGGCCGACCCGACCCTCGGGCCGCTGTTCACCATGAGCAAGAAGTCCGTGGCGCTCACCATCCCG
>JANXYI010000120.1 GCA_025350085.1 Deltaproteobacteria bacterium | reverse complement strand
CTGGCGCCTGGCCGAGGCCCTGGCCGGCCAGGGCCAGGGGGGGGACTTCCTCTGCGGCCGCGCCGAGGGGCAGCTCCCGGCCGGGGTGCGGCCCGTGGTCCTGGGCCGCCCGCCGCTGGGCCGCGCGCTGAAGAACCTCTGGTTCGCCCATGCCGTGGACAGGCGCCTGGCGAGTTCCGGCTACGACCTAGTCATCGGCCTTTCGCGCACCTGGACCCAGGACATCCTGCGCGTGGGCGGCGGCCCCCAGTCCATCTTCAACGAGCTCACCGAGGCGGCCTACGGCGACGGCCTGGCCCGCACCTTCAAGCGCCTGCGCCGCGCGGTCTCGCCGTCCTCAATGGTCATCGCCCGGCTGGAGGCCCGGCAGTTCGACGCCCCGGAAAGCGCGCACCAGCGTGTGGTTTGCGTGTCCGACCTGGTGCGCGACTGGCTGCTCACGGCCCACCCGGCCCTTGATCCGGCGCGGGTCAGCGTGGTCTACAACCGCCCGGACCTGGACCGCTTCGCGCCGCTGGTTCCTGCGCGCCGGGCCGAGCTGCGCGCCGCCCAGGGATTGGCCGAGACCGACGTGGTGGTCTGCACTGCGGGCACCAATTTTGCCTTGAAAGGCGTGGGCACGCTCATCCGCGCCCTGGCGCTGCTGCCGCCGAGCTTTCGCCTGGCCGTGGCCGGCGGCCGCGGGCCGGAGCGCTGGCTCACCCTGGCCCGGGAGCTCAGCGTGGAAAGCCGCGTGCGCTTCGCGGGCAAGGTCCACGACATGCCCGGCTTCTACGGCGCAGCCGATGTCTTTGCCCTGCCGACCTATTACGACGCCTGCTCCAACGCCGTTTTGGAGGCCCTGGCCTGCGGCCTGCCCGCCATTTCCAGCAGCCGCAACGGCAGCGCGGTGTTCGTGCCCAAGCGCCACATTTTGTCCGACCCGGCCGACGCAGCAGGCCTGGCCTGGCTCATTCAGGCCGCCGCAACCGAGCCGACCCATGCGCAGGGCCGCCCGGCCTTTGTCTGGCCCGAGGACCGGCCCTGCGGCCTCGAACCATATCTGCAGCTCGTGCGCGAGCTGCTGGTTCAGAAGCGGGTGCAGCCGTGAGCCGCAACCAGCCCGACCTGCTCGACGTCCTCGATGTTCTCTTTATAACGCCCTCGGGCGAGACCCTGCCCAGCGTGCGTTTCCGGGTGCTGCCCTTTGTGGCCGCAGGCCGCGCCAGGGGCCTGGCCGTGGACTGGCGGCGCGCGCCCAAGGCCATCCACAAGCGCCTGCTGTTCCTGTTCACCCTGCCGCGCGCCCGCGTCATCGTCATCCAGCAGAAGCTCTTCGCGCTCTTTGAGCTGGCGATCATCCGCCGCCGCTGCCAGCGCCTGGCCTACGACGTGGACGACGCGCTCTGGGCCCTGCACCCGGCCGACGTGGACAAGCCCGGCAGCGCCGAGAAGTCGGCCCGGATCGCCCGGCGCTTTGCCGAGACCTGCAAGGGTGTGGACCTGGTCATTGCCGGGAACAGCTACCTGGCCGGGCGCGCAGGCGCATACCAGCCGAACGTCTTCATCCTGCCCACGCTCATCGACACCCGCGCCTACACCCCGGCCCCGCCCGATGCCGCTGCCGTGCCGCCCTTCCGCGTGGGCTGGATGGGCACCTCGGGCAACCTCTGGTTCCTGCCCGAGGTCCTGCGCGAACTGGCCCCGCACAAACAGCGCCTGGAAATCCGCGTGGTCGCGGACAGGCCCTACGAGGGCGAACTGGAGGAACTGGTGCGCTTCGAGTGCTGGAGCCCGACCCTTGAGCCGGACCAGCTGCGCAGCTTCCAGTGCGGGCTCATGCCGCTCACCGACGACGAGTACACGCGCGGCAAGTGCGGCTTCAAGATCCTACAGTACATGGCTTCGGGCGTGGTGCCTATCGCCTCGGCCGTGGGCTTCAACCGCGAGATCATCCGGCACGGCGTGGACGGCTTCCTGGTCGAGCACCCCGGCGACTGGGCCAAATACGTCCTGCGCCTGGCCAGCGACCCGGACCTGCTGGAGAGCATGGCCTGGGCCGCGCGCAAGACCGCCGAAGAGCGCTTCAGCCTGGAGGCGCAAACCCCGAAACTGTGGCAGGCCCTGGGATTGGAGACCAAAGCGGAATAGCCTCC
>JANXYI010000118.1 GCA_025350085.1 Deltaproteobacteria bacterium | reverse complement strand
CAAAGCTCGACCGGGCCGTTTCACTTGGGATGGGGATTCCAAAGGGCCTCAGGCCCTTTGGCCGCCGGAGGCTATTCTCTTCTCTTACTCTTCCACCAGCGCCAGCGCCTGGCGGATGCGCGCCAGGGATTCAGTCTTGCCGAGCACGCCCATGGTTTCGAACAGGCCGGGGCTGGCGGTCTTGCCGGTGAGGGCCACGCGCAGGGGCTGGGCCACGGCCTTGAACTTGAGGTTGCCCTCGTCCAGGAAGGCCTGGGTGGCGGCCTCAAGGGCCTTGTGGTCGGAGTAGTCGGGGGCGGCCTCGTAGATGGGCAGGAGCCGCGCCAGCAGTTCGCGCGAGCCGGGCTTCAGGTGTTCGGCCACGGCCTTTTCGTCGTAGTCGAGCCTTGCTGTGGGCACGAGGAAGAAGTGCGCCATGGCCGCCATCTCCACCAGGGTCTTGGCGCGCGGCTGGAGCAGCGGCACGATGCTGGCCAGGTAGCCGGGGTCGAGGTTCAGCCCGTCCAGATTGTCGGCACCGGCGGGACCAGCCTGGGCCAGGTATTCGGGCAGCAGCGCGGCCAGACGCCCGGGCGCGGACTCCTTGATGTAGTGGGCGTTGAGCCATTCGAGCTTCTTGACATCGAAAACGGACGGCGAGTTGCCCAGGTTGCCGGTGCTGAACAGCCGGACGAGTTCCTCGCGGCTGAAGATCTCCTGGTCGCCGTGGGACCAGCCCAGGCGGGCGAGGTAGTTCACCAGGGCCTCGGGCAGGTAGCCCAGGGTGCGGTATTCCATGACCGAGAGCGCGCCGTGGCGTTTGGACAGCTTGGCCTTGTCCGGGCCGAGGATCATGGGCACGTGGCCGAAGTTCGGCACGTTCCAACCAAAGGCCTGGTACAGCAGGATCTGGCGCGGGGTGTTGGCCACGTGGTCGTCGCCGCGCAGAACAACGGTCACGCCCATGTCGTGGTCGTCCACCACCACCGCGAGGTTGTACGTGGGCGAGCCGTCGCTGCGGCGCAGGATCATGTCGTCCATCTCCGCGTTCTGCACGGCCGTGGGGCCCTTGACCATGTCCAGAAAGTTGGTGACCCCGTCCTGCGGGCCCTTGAAACGCACGACGCGCCCAGCGCCCGGCCCGAGGCCCAGCTCGCGGCAGCGGCCGTCGTACTTGGGCTTGCGGCCTTCGGCCCGGGCCTTTTCGCGCATGGCCTCGACCTCGTCCGGGGTGCACTGGCACCAGTAGGCGCGGCCGGTTTCCAGCAGCGTGTCGATGTGGCTGTTGTAGAGGTCGAAGCGCTGGCTCTGGAACACGGCGGTTCCCTCTGCGGCCAAATCAAGCCAAGCCATGGCCTCGATGATGGCATCCGTGGCCGCCTGGGTGCTGCGTTCGCGGTCGGTGTCCTCCACGCGCAACAGGAAGGTGCCGCCCTGGTTCTTGGCGAGCAGCCAGCTGAACAGCGCGGTGCGCGCCCCGCCGATGTGCAGGTAGCCCGTGGGGCTGGGCGCGAAGCGGGTGACGATGGTCATGTATGTCTCCTGATGGAACTATTGGCTGGGGAGTCCGGTTGTACGACTCCGAAAGTGTCATGTGGCGCTGGGCTCAGGCCCCTTCCACTGTGTCGATGGCGTTGACGGTGTCGATGGCCTCCACGGCCCTCACGCCGCGCACCTCGCGCAGGACGATGCGCTCCACGGTGTTCCTAAGGGTCTGCCGGGACATGGGGCAGGCCTTGCAGCGGCCGGTGAGGCGCACCCGGACGATGCCCTTGTCCGTGACCTCCACCAGCTCCACATCGCCGCCGTCGGCCTGGAGCATGGGCCGCACCTTGGCCAGGGCAGCCTCGACCTTCTCGCGCATGTTTTCCTCCGGAAATCGATGGGCGCAGAACTACGGGCTTTGGCCCGGGCTGTCAACGAAGAGCCGCAGATGCGGATGGCGCAGAGCCATCGGAACATCCCACTTTGGCCCTCAACGTCAGCCCCCAGCCTGCAGGTTCTCGCCTTTGGCCGTACATTTCTTGTTTCCCTTGCACACAGGCCTGATTTTGATGTATCCATGATTGGCTATCAGACCTGCCTGATGGGCAGGTTTTTAAACGTGCCTGGAACATACTGTGCCACTCCGGGAGGGCAATCTATGAAGCTGACGGTTCGCGCCAAAATGGGGATTGGATTTGGACTCGTTCTGGCGGCCATGGCCGTCGGCTCGCTGATAATGGCCAAATCCCTGCAAACAGTTCGGGAGCGGGCGGCCCTGATCCGCTCCGAAAGCTTGCCGTTCGCGGAACGGGCGGCGACCATGAAGCTCATGGCCGTGGAGGTGCAGCAGTATCTCACGGACGTGTCCGCCACAGCCGAGGAAGCCGGCTTCGAGGACGCCGAGAAGTCCGCCAAGGTGTACCGCGCAGCCTTGGCGGAATTCCAGAACATGTACGCCAGGGAAAAGGATGCCAAGATGAGCGCCGAGGCGGATTTCCTCGGCAAGGCCTTCGAGGACATGTACGCGGCGGGCAGGCGCATGGCCAAGGTCTATGTGAAGGACGGCCGGGAAGCCGGGAACGTCATCATGAAGGACTTCGACGCCAAGACCGACGCCCTGGCCGAACGCGTCGACCCGCTCCAGAAGCAGCAATTCGCGGAGGCCGACGAACAGGTGGCCGGCGTGGTGAGCGACCTCACGGCCAACCTCATGAAACAGATCGTGCTGCTGCTCGTGTCTCTGGGCATTGGCATAACCGCAGCGGTTTGGGTCTCCAGGAACATCCTGGCGCAGCTCGGGGCCGAACCGGCCGCCGTGGCCGAACTGGCCGACATGCTTGCCCAAGGCAAGTTCGATGAGGCGCTGAAGGCGCGTACCGGGCGTGAACGTGGCGTGCATGCGGCCATGGTGAACATGGCCCAAAAGCTCCAGGAGGCCTTCGAGGAGGTGCGCGTCAAGCAGGCCCAGGCCGAGGAAGAATCCGCCAAGGCTCGTCAGGCCTCCCAGGAGGCCCAGGAGGCCACGGCCCGGGCCGAACGCGCCAAGGCCGAGGGCATGATTGACGCCGCCACCCAGCTGGAGAGGGTCGTCGAGGTCATCAGCTCGGCCTCGGAAGAGCTCTCGACCCAGGTGGCGCAGTCCAGCCGGGGCACAGGGGTGGAGTCCCAGCGCGTGGCCGAGACCGCCACGGCCATGGAGGAGATGAACGCCACGGTGCTTGAGGTGGCCAAGAACGCGTCCCGGGCCTCGGATTCCTCCAGCGAAGCCAAAAACAAGGCCCTGGAGGGCGCCAAGATCGTGGCCCAGGTGGTGGCCGGCATCGGCTCGGTGCAGGCCGTGTCCGTGACCATGAAGGAGGACATGGGCGCGCTGGGCCAGCAGGCCGAGGGCATCGGAGCGATCATGAACGTCATCTCAGACATCGCCGACCAGACCAATCTGCTGGCGCTGAACGCCGCCATCGAAGCCGCACGGGCGGGCGACGCCGGGCGCGGATTCGCGGTGGTGGCCGACGAGGTGCGCAAGCTGGCCGAGAAGACACAGACCGCCACCAAGGAGGTGGGCGAGGCCATCAGCGGCATCCAGCACGGCACGAAGAAGAACCTGGAGAACGTGGAACGCGCGGTGACCACCATCGAGCAGGCCACCGGGCTGGCCAACAAGAGCGGCGAGACCTTGCAGGAGATCGTGCGCCTGGTGGAGGTGGCCTCGGACCAGGTGCGCTCCATCGCCACTGCCAGCGAACAGCAGTCC
>JANXYI010000096.1 GCA_025350085.1 Deltaproteobacteria bacterium | reverse complement strand
GGATGGCCATGAGCGGGATGACGCAGCCCTTGTTCAGGTAGACCCAGGCCGCGGAGGTGTCGGTGATGGAGAGCAGGAACTTGCTGGTGCCCACGGCGACTTTCAGCGGCGCGCCCATGAGCAGGTTCAGGACCGGGACGTTGGCCCAGCCCGCGCCCAGGCCGAACATGCCGGCCATGACGCCGATGACGATGAACAGCAGCAGGCCCGGCAGGGTGCGGTGGGTCTTCCACTGCACCAGCTGGCCCGTGGCCGGGTCGTTGTACGCGCCGTCCATGCCCAGCGCCATGCTCAGCGCGTCCTGCTTGGCCACCACGGGGTGCGCGGTGTTCTTGGACATGAGCAGCAGGATGGCGATGCCCATGATGGTGATGCCCAGGCAGAGCTGGACCACGTTGGTGGGCAGGGCCATGCCGAGGAACGCGCCCACGATGGCGCAGGAGGAGGCGATGAGCGCCACGGGCAGGGCCAGGCGCAGGGACGCGAAATTTCGTTTCAGCAGGCCGGGACCGGCAGCGAGCGCACCGGCCAGCGCCACCATGAGGCCCGCGCCGCGCACGAAGTCGAGATGGAAGGGGAAGAAGCCGCTGACCAGCGGCACGTAGAGCACGCCGCCGCCCACGCCCGCGAGCACGGCGATGATGCCCAGGATGAAGCAGAAGAACAGCAGCACGAGCGGCCAGACCCACCAGGCCACGCCGGTCTCCGCGCCGAGCTGCGCCCCGGCTCTAACCACCTCGTTTCCGACATGGGCCACGGCGTCCGCGCCCGCGTTGGAAGCCCAGGCCACGGCCGCGAAGAGCAGCACACCCATCAGGACCATACAGGCGGAGCCCGCCAGCAACAGTTTCCGATTCATCGTCATTCCCGCTCCCTTGATCGTCGTTGGATTCGCACTGCGCCCTTGCTCGCCCCGGAACCGGCCCGGCGCAGGGACAGCCCCTTTGTATCAAGAACCATGCCGAGGGCTAACATCCCGGTATTATGTTGTTTTAGTTAAGCATGGGGGCAGGCATGCGGCAAGGCCTTGCCGGTATAACGGCAAGAACTTGCCAGTTTCTCCCGGCGCGGGTGGGGTGAAGGCTTGACTGGCAAGATTTTGCCGCCTATTGGATGGGGGAGCAGCGCGGCCTGTGCGCCATGTCCTGGCGAGCCCCCCCTTTGGGCCGGGTAAAACAGGCTGCCGGGGACCTGTTCCGGTCCTTTTCCGGGCCTGCGCCAGGCCTGTGGCAGACAAGGAGAGTCAATGAGCGTGGCCCCCAGCGCCTATGGCGGCAAGTTCTTGCCGCAGGGCGTGGCCGACGATCCCGAGGCGCGCGCGGCCATGCACGAGGCCGGGCTGCTCTTCCGCTCCGAGGCCATGCGCGCGCTCTACCACGTGGCCATCCAGGTGGCCGGGTCCGACGCCCCGGTGCTCTTGACCGGCGAGTCCGGCACGGGCAAGGAGCTCTTTGCCCGGCTGCTGCACACCCTGAGTAACCGCAGCGGCAGGCCCTTTGTGCCCGTGAACTGCGGGGTGCTCACGGGTGAACTCTTTGCCGACAAGTTCTTCGGCCACGAGCCCGGGGCCTTCACCGGCGCGCTACGGCTCCAGAAGGGCAGCTTCGAGCTGGCCCAGGACGGCACCCTGTTCCTGGACGAGGTGGGCGACATCCCGCTGTCGAACCAGGTGGACTTCCTGCGCGTGCTGGAGGAGCGCACCTTCAAGCGCCTGGGCGGTGAGAAGGACCAGGGCTTCCGGGCGCGCATCGTGGCCGCCACCAACCGCCTGCTGCCGGAGATGGTCCGGGGCGGCCGCTTCCGGGCCGACCTGTTCTACCGCCTGAACGTCATCCCCATCGGCCTGCCTTCCCTGCGCGAGCGGCCCGAGGACATCGCGCCCTTGGCCGAGTATTTCCTCTGGCTCTTCGGCGGCCAGTACCACCGGCCGAACCTGTCCCTGGCCGCGGACACCATGACGCTGCTTTTGCGCCACTCCTGGCCGGGCAACGTGCGCGAGCTGAAAAACCTCGTGGAGCGCGCGGTCTTGCTGCACAAGGGCGAGGGGCTGGTCAAGCCCGAGGACCTGCCGCTGGAGATGCGCCTGGGTATCGGGATGGAGATGGGCTGCCCCCAGAATGGCGACGGTGATGATCTGAACCTGGACATCGTGGTGCGCGAGGCCGAGACCCGGGCCATGCTGCGGGCCTACAAGGCGGCTGGCGGCAGCAAGCAGCGCACGGCCGAGCTCCTCGGCATCAGCCCGCGCACCCTGCGCCACAAGCTGGCCCAGTATAAAATGAAGCTCTGACCGCGCTCTGTCGGCGCTTGGCGGCCGGCGCAAAAAAGCCCCCCGGACGCATAAACGCATCCAGGGGGCCTTGTTATTTGCACGGTGCCGTTCAGTCGTTCAGTTCAGCCGCGTGGGCCCGTTGCGCTGGACGTTGCGCAGCCTGCGCCAGCGGCTGAGTGCCACCACGCTCCAAACCGCCTCCACCAGGCCGAAGGGCCAGGCCCCTTGCAGGAATCCATAGGCCGAGCCCAGGCCGCAGGACCCGGCAAAGGCCAGCACAAACCAGGGGCTTTTGTCCTCCAGGGCGTAAAAGAGCAGCATCAGGCTCACGGCCACCAGGCCGAACAGCGTCAATGTGTCCATGCCCTTTCTCCCTCGCAGGGGCTTGGCCCCCTGTATATTCCCTTCGTCTGCGTTCTCGCCCTAATCAGCGCTCTCGCCCATGGTCCGCACGCAGACCAGCTTGTCCCAGGAGTAGTAGGTGTTGACCATCTCCTTGCCGCCCAGCTCGCTCACGCGCAGGAAGTCCTCGCCCAGGAACACGGTGGCCAGCTCGTAGATGCGGCCCTCGTTCACCTGGATCTTGATGCCCTTGCGCAGCTTGCGCGACAGGGTGCCGTGGACCGGCACAGACGCGTACTCGAACACTTTTTCCCATGTGGCTCTGGTCATAGGGCCTCCCCAAAATGGTTACAAGGTGAAAGGTTCAGCAGCCGTCGCCCGTGCCGCAGCAGGTCTTGCCCAGGCCGCCGCGCCGGGCCTTGAGGGCCTCCAATCTGTTGATGCCGTCCTCGCCATAGGCCAGGCCCAGGGCCTCCTCGATGAACCCGGAGCAGGCCGCGGGAATGACCCCGTGCTCGGTGAGGATTGTGCGCGGGGCCTCGCCCAGGGCGTTGACCAGGACGGCCCGGCAGTCGGACAAGAGCCTGGCCAGGTCCTCCCAGCGCGAGGGGCCGCAGCCTGCGGTGGGGGCCTGCCGCTCCTCGATCAGGCGGAAGCCGCCGTCTTCGCCCTTGCCCCAAACTTGAAAGCGCTTGGCCTCGCCCAGGTGCAGGTTCACCAGCAGGCCTTCGCGGCTGGCCACGGCGATGTACGGGCGGTCGTTCTGCGCCTGCGGGGCCATCTTGCTGCACGCGGACAACACGCCGGAGAGCTCGCCCGAGCGGTCGGAGCACAAAAGGCCCACGGCGTCGGCCCGGCAGCGGCGGCAGTGGGTCATCTGGGGCACCAGGTGGCCGATGGACGTGCGCAGGGCGTGGACTTCGTCCTTTGTTGGCTCAAGGAGCGACCCGAAGGGCGTGCCCTCGGTCGGGTGCATGGGCATGCTGTTCATGAGATCCACGCCCAGTTCGCGGGCCTTCTCGGCCACGGCCTTTATCGGCGCGTTGCCGTTGATTGTGTTCACGCCCGGGATGACGATGGTGTTGACCTTCACGGCCAGCCCGCG
>JANXYI010000075.1 GCA_025350085.1 Deltaproteobacteria bacterium | reverse complement strand
CCGGGCTCGACCTTGCCGCCCGGAAACTCCCACCAGCCCGCGTGGGCTTTCCCCTCGGGCCGTTCCACGGCCAGGAATTGCCCCGCGCGCCAGACCACGCCCGCCACGACGATCAGATCGGGCTGACTACTCAACGCAGGCCCCCAGCTGGGCGTCCATCTCGGCCTGGATAACGGCGATCTTTCCTTCCAGGGCGGCCATGCGCTCCATGAGCGTCTCGGCCCAGTCCGAAACCTCGCGGTACTGGTTGTTCACCGCAATGGCCTCGCCACCGCTCTCGTAGGTGGCCGGGTCGTTCATCTTGGCCTCCAGCTCACCCTGCTCCAGCAGCACGCGCGTGAGGTCATGCTCAGCCTTGGCGTACTCCTCGCGCAGGGGTTTCAATTTGCGGGAAAAGGCGTTGCGCAGCTCGGCCTGCTTGCGCTTGTCCTCCTTGGACAGGCGCTTGGCCGCCTGCCCGTCGTCGGCGCTGCCCTCGCTGTTGACCGACTCAGCGGACACAGGGGCGCAGTCGGGCTTGCGGGCGTCGCGCCTGGACTCCAGCCGGGCCTCGTTGAGCGCCGCCCGGCGCTTGGCGTCGAACTCCTCAAAGCCCTCGTGGTGCTGGGTGAGGCCCTCGGGCCCCAGGGACCAGATCTCCTCGGCCACCTCAGCCATAAGGTAGCGGTCGTGGGCGACCATGAAGATGGTGCCCTCGAAGTCCTTGAGCGCGGCCACGAGGCCCTCGCGGCTCTCCAGGTCCAGGTGGTTGGTGGGCTCGTCCAGGATGAGCAAGTTGGCCCGGCCCAGGAACAGGCTGGCCAGCACCAGGCGCGACTTCTCGCCGCCGGAGAGCGCGGCCACGGGCCGCTCGAAATAGGCCTGGCCGAGCAGAAACAGGCCGAGCACGCCCATGAGCTGCTCCTCGGTGCACTTGGGGTCGCACAGGCGGCGCATCTCGGCCATGACCGTGCCCGTGGGCCGCAGGATCTCGGTCTGGTGCTGGCTGAAGTAGCCGAGGACCGTGCTGTTGCCGAGCTTGGCGTAGCCGTGGGTGGGATTAAGCTCGCCGGTGAGAATCTTGAGCAGCGTGGACTTGCCCGCGCCGTTCGGCGCCACGAGCGCGATCTTACGGCCCCGGAAGACCTGGAAGCTCAGCCGCGGCCAGAGGCGCAGGGTTGGGCGTTCGGCATAGGCGAACTCCAGGTCCACGGCGTTCACCGCAACCTTGTCCCCGCGCAGGGGCTCGGGCAGGCGGAAGGACAGCCTGCGGCCGGGCCGGGCGGCCAGCCCGTCGCCCTTGAGGCGCGAGAGCTCGTCCTGCATCTTCTCCACGCGCTTGATTTTGCTTTGGGCCTGGGCAGCCTTGCGCGCCTTGACCCGGAAGCGGCGGATGAACTCCTGCTCGTGCTCGATGCGCGCGGAGATGTTGGCGGCCTCACGCTCGCGCTGCTCGGCATTCTCGGCCATCCAGGCCAGGAACTCGCTGAAGGACCCGGCGCGCAGCACGGGCCGGGCCGTGCCCAGCACAAGCACATGCGTGCCCACGCGCTCCAAGAAGATGCGGTCGTGGGCCACGAAGATGAGCGTGCCCTTGAAATTCAGCAGGTAGTCCTCCAGCCACTCCACGGCCTCCAGGTCCAGGTGGTTGGTGGGCTCGTCGAGCAGCAGGATGTCCGCGCCCTGGAGCAGCACCCGGGCCAGCTTGGCGCGCTCGCGCCAGCCGCCGGAGAGCCATTCGAGCCGACGCGAAAGGTCGTCGTCCGAGAACCCCAGGCCCGAGAGGATGGCTCTCGCCTTGTGCTCCGGGTGGTAGCCGAACTGCTGCTCCAGCCGGGCCTGGCGCTCGCTCAAGCGGCGCAGGCGCGCCTCGTCCTTGGCCGCCACGGCGTGCGCCCACTCGCGCCAGAAGTCGCCCCAGTTGGGCAGGGCGGCCAGCACCCAGCCGAGCAGCGGCTCGGCGAGGTCGACGCCCGAGAGTTCCTGGGCCACGTAGCCCACGCGCGCGCCCTTGGTCAGCACCACGCTGCCCGCATCAGGCTCGGCGCGGCCGGCCAAAATCTTGAGCAGCGTGGACTTGCCCGAGCCGTTGGGCCCGGCCACGGCCAGGCGCATGCCCGGCAGGGCCTCAAAGGACAGGCCGTTGAAGAGCGCCTCGCCCCCGTAGGACTTTTCGATGTTCTGGATGGTGATCTTGGACAAAGCTTGGGCCTCCGGTGGCCCGCTTGAAGCGGGCGGCGCAGTGCAGATATATCGCAGCCGACATCCTTGGCAAGGGCTGAACTTGGCAAGCCCGGCCTGGCACCCCGGCTTGGCAAGCACCCCGGCGCGGGCTATGCTTCGCCCATGTCCCACTGGTGCGTCTATCTCCTGGCCTGCGATGACGGTACGCTATACTGCGGCGTGACCACGGACCTGGCCCGCCGTCTGGCCGGGCACAACGCCGGGACCGCCTCCAAGTACACCCGCGCTCGTCTGCCCGTGGCGCTCGTGGCGCAGGCCCCCTGCACAAACAAGGGCGCGGCCCTGCGCCTGGAAATCGCGGTAAAGAAGCGCCCGCGGGCACAAAAGCTGGCGTTTCTGCTGGGACAACCTGGCGCGGAACGGGCCGGCGCGGAACGGGCCGGAGCCCAGCGGCCGGAAGCCTCGGATAAGGGGACCTCCTCATGACAGGCGCACCCGCTGAGCCCTTTGCCCCCTGCCTGCTCTGCCCGCGCGGCTGCGGCGTCAACCGCCACGAGAAGCCCGGCGTCTGCGGCATGGGCGCGACCCTGCGCGTTGCTCTGGCGCAATTGCACTTTGGCGAGGAGCCAGTGCTCAGCGGCACGGCTGCCCCCAAG
>JANXYI010000068.1 GCA_025350085.1 Deltaproteobacteria bacterium | reverse complement strand
CCTGGCGCGCAACCGCGGCCAGTGCACGGCCATCTATGCGGGCATCCAGCACACGCGCGGCAAATACGTGGTCATCATGGACGGCGACCTGCAGCACCCGCCCGAGGAGGTGCCGAGCCTGGTCACGAAGATCCGCGAAGGCTTCGACCTCGTGAAAGGCATGCGCCAGAAGCGCCAGGAATCGCTGTTCCTGCGCCGCATCCCGAGCCTCGTGGCCAACTACCTCATGCGCGCCACCAGCAAGTGCGACATCCACGACATGGGCGGCCTGTCCTGCCTCCAGGGCGACCTGGCGCGTTCGCTCAAGCTGCGCGAGGGCCAGCACCGGCTCATCCCGGCGCTGGTCTACTCCCAGGGCGGCGCGGTGTGCGAGGTGCCGACCTCGGCGCCCCCCCGGTTTGCAGGCAAGAGCCATTACGGCATTGGCCGCAGCATCGACGTGCTCTTCGACATCATCTTGTTGTGGTTCCAGAACTCCTACAAGCAGCGGCCCGTGTACCTCTTCGGCCGCATCAGCCTGTGGCTGTTCCTGCTGGCCTCGCTGACCATGGTCTGGCTCTTGTACGAGAAGCTGTTCCTCGGCGTACACATGGGCACCCGGCCGCCGTTTCTGGGCGCCATCCTGTTCTATCTGGCCTCGCTTGGCTTCATGAGCACCGGGCTCATCCTGGAGGTGCTGGTGAACACCTACGACGTGGTCTCCGGCAACACGCCCTTCAAGGTGCGCGAGGTGGTGCGCGGAGACTTTCCCGGCCAGCTGCCCGGCCAGTCGTCCGACACTCGGCCCGGCACACTGGCCGACCCCCGCGACTGACAACCGTCTGGCCAGGAAACCCGCCATGCTGATCGGCCTGCTTCAGATCAACCCCGTGGTGGGCGACCTCCAGGGCAACGCCGCGCTCGTGGAGGCCGCCTATGCCCGGGCTGTGGCGCTTGGCGCGGACCTCTGCCTGACGCCGGAGCTGGCGCTGACCGGCTACCCCCCGCGCGACATGCTGCTGTACGCGGGCTTCTGCCAGGCGGCCTGGGCCGCGGCCGAGGCGCTGGCCGTACGCATCCACGAAGCCCACCCAGGCGGCCCGGCGCTGGTGCTCGGCTGCCCGGAGCCCAACCGCTCCGGCCAGGGCAAGGCGCTGTTCAACGCGGCCCTGTGGTGCGAGGGCGGGGTGATCCGCGAGCGCATCCGCAAGTCCCTGCTGCCCACCTATGACGTGTTCGACGAGGCGCGCTATTTCGAGCCCGCCCCCTTTGGGGTTTCAGGGGTTGTGGAATACAGGGGCCGCAAGCTGGCGGTGACCATCTGCGAGGACCTCTGGAACGACAAGGACTACTGGCCGCACCGCCTGTACCCCGTGGACCCGGTGGAGGCCGCCGTTGCTGCCGGGGCCGAGGCGCTTTTGAACCTCTCGGCCTCGCCCTTCAGCCTGCGCAAGCAGGCGCTCCGGCAGGACATGCTCTCCACTGTGGCCGCCCGGCACGGCCTGCCGCTGGCGTACTGCAACCAGGTGGGCGGCAACGACGAGCTGGTCTTTGACGGCCGCAGCTGCCTGTTCGCGGCCGACGGACGGCTGACGGCGCAAGCCGCAGGCTTTGGCGAGGACCTGCTCGTGGCCGACCTGTTCGGCGTTGCCAAGACCGTTGCCGGGAGCGTTGGCGCGGCTGTTGCCAAGACCGTTGCCCATACCGCCGCTGTTGGCGCCACTATTGGCCTGGCCGTTGCCGGGACCGTTGACGCGGCCGTTGGTCCGACCGTTGCCGGAGCCAGCGCCGGGACCGTTGCTGAGGACGAGCTCTCGCCCAGCTCGGAGATCTGGCGCGCGCTTGTGCTCGGCACCCGCGACTATTTGCGCAAGTGCGGATTTTCCAAGGCGCTGCTCGGCCTGTCCGGCGGCATCGACTCGGCCGTGGTGGCGGCCGTGGCCGCGGAGGCGCTCGGCGCTTCGAATGTGCTCGGTGTGCTCATGCCCTCGCCCTGGTCGAGTCAGGGCAGCATCGACGACTCGCTGGAACTGGCGCATCGGCTCGGCCTAGCCACGCGCACCATCCCCATCGCGCCGCTCATGCAGGGCTTTGACGCGGCGCTCTCTGAGAGTTTCGCGGGCCTGCCCCCGGACACCACGGAAGAGAACATCCAGTCGCGCATCCGGGGCAATTTGCTCATGGCCCTTTCCAACAAGACAGGCGCGCTGCTCCTGACCACGGGCAACAAGAGCGAGCTGGCCGTGGGCTACTGCACCATCTACGGCGACATGAGCGGCGGGTTCGCGCTCATCAGCGACCTGCGCAAGACCCAGGTCTATGCCCTGGCCCGGCACATCAACAGTATCAAGGGCGGAGTCATCCCCGAGGCCATCCTGACCAAGGCCCCGTCAGCCGAGCTCAAGCCCGGCCA
The DNA here is from genome assembly GCA_025350085.1 of Deltaproteobacteria bacterium. Taxonomy (GTDB): domain Bacteria; phylum Desulfobacterota; class Desulfovibrionia; order Desulfovibrionales; family Desulfovibrionaceae; genus Humidesulfovibrio. The sequence goes on along the minus strand of JANXYI010000068.1, from coordinate 868 downwards.
GATGGACCAGGACTCCCTGCCGCCCTACGAGGTGCTGGACGCCATCCTGGCCCTGCACGTGGAGAAGAACCAGACCGCAGGGGAGATCATCGCGGCTGGCTTTGACGCGGCCGTGGTCGCGCGGGTCTGCCGGCTGGTCAAGATTGCCGAGTTCAAGCGCCGGCAGGCCGCGCCGGGCATCAAGATCGCCTGGCGCAGCTTCGGCTCGGGCTGGCGCATGCCGCTGGCCGCCGCAGCGCTGCCCTGAGCCCCGGCAGAACACTCCCAAAGACCTCGGGGCGTTGGCCGTTCACACCCTGCCAGAGGGCGTGAGCGGGGATTCTGCGCCCGTTGCCGGGCAGGCGTGCAATACTCCGCCTCCAACCCCGTGGCCCTGGGCCTTCCAGGACCACCTGACAGCAGCCTTTTCCGTATCGCCACACCCCCGACCGGCCGCTCGCCTTCATCAAACATATCAGTGTGCTGTGCCAGATCGCTAATAGATAGGCCAAATATTTACTATCACCAAAGCGCATGCTACGGCTCTCCCCGAAGCGGAGGTGCGAAAGGCCCATGCAGGAGACCTATCCCGAACACTGGGAGTTTGAGGACGAGTTCGACGGCGGCGAGGAGACCTGCGGCCGGGTGATCATCAACCTGTACACCTACCTCAAGCGCGCGGCGCCGGGCACGCGCGTGCTGCTCATCAGTCGCGACGCGGCCGCGCCCATCGAGTTCCCGGCCTGGTGCCGCATGACCAGGAACACGCTGCTGGACATGGCGCACCCGTTCTATCTCATCGAATACAAACCCGAACAGAAGTAGGAGGCTCTCATGGCTGGAACGTTCTGCGTCACCATCACCCACTGCCGCACCGACGGCGACAAGG
>JANXYI010000042.1 GCA_025350085.1 Deltaproteobacteria bacterium | reverse complement strand
TTCCTGCGGCGGCCCATGGGCACCATTTCGGAGATCCTGCTCTTCCCGCCGCAGCTCATCCTACACCGGTTGTGGTATCTCTTTCGCGACGCGTTCTTCAACATCGGCAAACCTGAGGGGCAACGATGAGCACCCCGGACGGCCAGGCCACGCCAGGCCGGAATCCCGGGAAACCCGCAACACCTGGGCGCTGGACACGCGCCCACGCACTGCGCGCGGGCTTGTTCGTCTTCTTCCTCGCCACAGGGGCGCTCCTATGGTATGAATTCAAGGTCGGCCGGCTTGCCGCGCGGGACATCTTCGCTCTGGCCACAAACTACCCGACCCTGGCCCCCCTGGCCTTCACCGCGGGCTTCGCCGTCGCCGTGATCTTCCAGCTGCCCACCCTGCCGCTGAACATCGGGGCCGGAGTCCTGTGGGGCGTCTGGTGGGGCACCTGCTACTCGCTGGTGGGCGGAGTCCTGGGCTCCACCGCCACCTTCATCTTTGCGCGCACGGTGTTTGGCCGTCCCCTGGCCGAACGCGCCATGGGCAACCTCATGGCGCGCGCATCAGGAAACATCGGGCGCAGCGGCTGGCGGATCGTCGCGGTGATGCGGCTCAACCCCGCGCTGCCCTGCGGGCCGGTGAACTTCATGCTCGCCCTGTCGACCCTGCCCTTGTCCACCTTCATCTGGGCCTCGGCAGTCTTCAACGCCCCGCCCTGTCTGGCCGTAAGCTATTTCGGCCACAGCGCAGGCCAGCTCCTGCTCGAGGGCGGCCTGGCCCCCTCCGTGCAGATGGGCTTTGCCGCTCTGGGCGTCGTGCTCCTGCTGGTGGCCGGGCGCATGCTCTTCCACACGCCAAAGAGCTAGGACGGAATCAGACCCCTGCCCTTGCCTTTGAAGCATCCGCGACCGGGCCTGCTGGGCGGGCATGTTCTGCGGCACGGCAATCTTGCGTGCAGGGCTGATCTGGTATACGAAGTGCGGCGGCTCCGCCCGGCCAGCCAAAGGAGCGCCCTGCCGCGCCCGACCGCCCGGCGCCTTTCCCCGGCTCCCCCTGCTGGTGCGCCCCATTGGCCCATATCGGCAGAAAGCCTTGGCGTGGCCCTGCTGCTGGCCCCGGCCCAGCGCGACCACTTGTCCATCATCCAGTGAGTCAGAGGCCCCGCAATGCGCCACGAGAAACCGCACGTCATCCTCATCTACCCCAAGACCGGGCTGGACTTCGGCTCCACTGTGGCCCCGCCCCACGCCTGCCTAGCTGTGGCCGCGCCGCTCGACAAGGACGGGTACCGGGTCGCCATCCTGGATCAGCGCACCCAGGTCATCAATGAAGAGACCCTGGCCGAGCTCATCTCCGACGACCTGATCTTTGTTGGCCTGTCCTCCATGACCGGCACCCAGATCAAGTACGCCCTCAAGATCTCGGGCATGGTGCGCAACCTAACGGACGGGCGCGTGCCCATTGTCTGGGGCGGCACGCATCCCACCATCCTGCCCGAGCAGACCGTGTCCCACCCCAACGTGGACATCGTGGTGGTGGGCGAGGGCGAGCTGACGGTGGTGGAGCTCATCAAGGCCCTGGAGAACAAACAGCCGCTGGGCGGCATCCTGGGCCTCTGCTTCAAGAGCGGCCCGCTGGTAACGCTGAACCCCGTGCGCCCGCTCTTGGACGTGGAGGAGCTCCTGCCCGTGCCCTGGCACCTGCTTCCGGTGGAGAAATACATCCACCGCGACATGTACGTGAAGAACAGCGTGCGCACCCTGGACATCGGCCAAACCAGCCGCGGCTGCCCCTTCCGCTGCGGCTTCTGTTCCAGCGCCAGCATCCGCGGCCGCAAATGGCGCGCCATGTCCGCCGAGAAGTCGCTGGACATGATCGTGGGCGCGGTGCGCAAGTTCAACCTCGACGGCCTGTGGCTGCGCGACGACGAATTCTACATCAACCGCGCCCGCGCCCACACCATCTTCGAGGGCATGATCCGCGAAAACCTGAACGTCAGCTTCTACACCTCGGGCACCCGGGTGGACGTGTTCCTGCAGGCCTCAGACGAGGAGTTGCTGGCCATGAAGCAGGCCGGGGCCTACACGCTCAAGTTCGGCGCAGAGTCCGGCTCCCAGCGCATCCTGGATTTGATGCAAAAGGGCATCACCCCGGAGATGACCCTCAAGGTCAACCAGAAGTGCAAGAAGCTTGGCATCATCCCGTCCTTCGGCCTGGTCATCGGCTACCCCACCGAGACCTTCGAGGACATCGACATGACCATTGACCTGGCCTACCGGCTCAAACGCGAGAACCCGGACGCGCAGCTGGAGACCATGGCCCAGTTCACTCCGCTGCCCGGAACACCGAGCTGGGAGCTGGCCGCCAAGCACGGGCTCGTGGCTCCGGCCAGCCTGGACGGGTGGTGCGACTGGCTATTCGATGACTACGACTTCAAGGGCGAAAAGCTGCCCTGGTACGCCGCGCGCGAGCGCCACTGGATCGGCAACATCTCCTACATGTCCATCCTGGCCAACGCCCTGCCCAACGTGGTCGACAGCATGCGCAACAACGCCCTGCGCCCGCTGCTGATGCTTCTGGCCAACCCGGCCAGCGCCTATTTCCGGTTCCGCCTGCGCAACAAGTTCTACCGGGGCGCACCCGAGATGGCCATCGTGCGCTACCTGCGCCGCAAGATCTTCTACGAGTCCGAGTCGACCATCGAATAGCTCGTGTGAGCAGGCCTGGCCCACAGCCAGGCTCCGGACACAACGAGAAACTGCCACCATGCGTGAACGCAGGGTGGCAGTTTCTCGTTGCAGCGCAACGCGTTTTGTCAGCGCCACCAGAGCTTTTCGCGGAAGAACTGGAAGAAGTAGGCCAAGCCCCAGCGGATGATCTGGAGCTTGCGCTCCCCGCC
>JANXYI010000036.1 GCA_025350085.1 Deltaproteobacteria bacterium | reverse complement strand
CCTGGTGGATACGCCAGGCCATCACCCGCGCCATCGCGGACCAGGCGCGCACCATCCGCATCCCGGTGCACATGATCGAGACCATCAACAAGCTCATCCGCACCTCGCGTTACCTGGTGCAGGAGCTCGGCCGCGACCCCTCGCCCGAGGAGATTGCCGAGCGCATGGACTATCCGGTGGAGAAGGTCAAGAAGGTCCTCAAAATAGCCAAGGAACCGATTTCCCTCGAAACGCCCATCGGCGACGAGGAAGACTCGAACCTGGGCGACTTCATCGAGGACAAGAAAGCCACGGCCCCGGCCGAGGAAGTGGTCAGCACCAAGCTCTCCGAGCAGATCGCCAAGGTGCTGGCCGACCTGACCCCGCGCGAGGAGCAGGTGCTGCGCAAGCGCTTCGGCATCGGCGAGAAGAGCGACCACACCCTGGAAGAAGTGGGCAAGCTGTTCAACGTCACCCGCGAACGCATCCGCCAGATCGAGGCCAAGGCCCTGCGCAAGATGCGCCACCCGGTGCGCAGCTCGGTCCTGCGCTCCTACTTCGAGAGCTAGCCAACATCCACGGGCGGGGATGGCGCGTGCTGTCCCCGCCTTTTTCTTTCCTCAGGAACACCCATGAAAATCCTGGTCCTGACCCTGTTCAGCCTGCCGTTTCTGGCCTTCATCGTGGACCTGCTCCTGGGCGACCCCGAGCGCCTGCCGCATCCGGTCAGGCTCATCGGCCGCTTTTTGGACTGGCTGGAGGCCCATGCCCGGCACTGGGTGCTGGGGCTCAAGGGCTCGGGCATCCTCTGCGTGCTGCTCACCACGGGCCTCACCTGGGCCGTGGTCGAGTTTCTGACCGAGCTGCGCTTCATCGGCCTGTTGTTCGGCCTGTATTTCGCCTATGCCGGGCTGGCCCTGGGGGAACTCATCGACGAGGGCCGCGACGCCCTGGAGTATCTGGAGGAGGGCGACCTGGAGCAGGCGCGCGAGATCATCGCCGGACTGGTCAGCCGCGACACCGCGGACCTGGACGAGGCCGGCCTGCGCCGCACCCTGGCCGAGACCATGAGCGAGAACCTGTGCGACGGGTTCACGGCCCCGCTGTTTTACCTCATCCTGGGCGGCCCGGCGCTGATGTGGGCCTACAAGGCTGTTTCCACCATGGATTCCATGTGGGGCTACAAGACCGAGCGCTTCCGCGACCTGGGCTGGGCCGCGGCCCGGGCCGACGACATTTTGGCGTACATCCCGGCCCGGCTGACAGCCTTGTTTTTGCTGGCTGCCGGCGCTGTGCTGCGCCTGCCCTGGCGCGAGGCCGCACGGCACATCCCGGCCGAGGCCCGGACCATGGACAGCCCCAACGCGGGCTGGCCCATGAGCACCTGCGCCTGGCTGCTGGAAGGCAGCATGGGCGGCCCGGCCGTGTACTTCGGCGAGCCCAAAATGAAGCCCGAGCTGGGGCCCAGGGGCCAGGAGTGGAGTTTAGAGAAACTCAAGAAACTCTTTAGACTCATGGTGTTTGCTGCCTTGCTGGGCCTTTTCCTGCTCCAGGCGCTCAAGGTGCTCGTCACCGCCTAGCGCGCAGCCCCCAAAAAGCTGCTGCAACGAAAAAGGCCGCCCGGAGCTCATCGAGAGCTCCGGGCGGCCTTTGTTTTGGCGTCTTTTGGGTCTGGTCGGCCGGCTAGCCGAGTTCCACGTTGCGGTCGTTGGCCTCGCTCACGGCATCGATGAGGTTGCCGCGCACGGCCGTGCGTTCCATGTGGATGATGGCCCGGATGGTGGAACCGGCCGGGGAGGAGACCATCTCGCGCAGCTCGGACAGGTGCAGGGGCGACTGTTCGGCCAGCTTGGCCGAGCCGCTGAACAGGGCCTTGACGATCTGCGTGGACTGCGCGCGGGTGAGGCCCAGGTTGACCCCGGCCTCGACAATGGCGTCCATGAGATAGAACACGTACGCCGGGCCGCAGCCAGCCACGCTCGTGAAGGCGTCGAAGAGCTTCTCGGGCAGCTCGTGCACCTGGCCCAGCGGGGCGATCATGGCGCGCACGAAGTCCCGGCGCTCGTCGTCCAGGGTGGGATCATCAAAGCACAGGGCGAACACGCCAGCGCCCACCAGGGCCGGGGTGTTGGGCATGATGCGCACCACCGGGCAGCGCGAGCCTGAGAGCGTGCGCAGCTTCTCTTGCGTCACGCCTGCGGCAATGGACAGCAGGCAGTGCTTCTTGGTCAGCTTGGGGGCGATGTCCTTGACCACGCCCGCCAGGTGCTGCGGCTTCACGGCCAGGACCACGTAGCGGCAGGCCTTGACCACGTCTGCGGGCGAGGCCGCGGGCTTGAGCCCGGCCTCCTTGGCCAGGGACTTCAGCTTGGCGCTGTCCAGGTCAAAGCCGTGCAGCTTGAGCTTCTGCGCGGCCAGGCCCTTGATGATGGCCGAGCCCATGTTGCCCACGCCGATGAAGCCGACGCTCCTGTTCATTTGAGCTACCCCACGATTTCAAGGGAACTGAAGAAGTAGGCGATCTCGACCTTGGCCGTTTCAGCGGCGTCGGAGCCGTGGCAGGCGTTGGCCTCGATGCTCTTGCCGAAGTTCTTGCGGATGGTGCCGGGTGCGGCCTTGGCCGGGTCCGTGGCGCCCATGAGGTCGCGGTATTTGGCGATGGCGTTCTCGCCCTCCAGGCAGGACACGACCACCGGGCCGGAGATCATGTACGTGACCAGGTCGTTAAAGAAGGGGCGCGCGCTGTGCACGGCGTAGAAGCCCTCGGCCTGCGCGCGGGTGAGGCGGATCATCTTCATGGCCTTGACGCTCAGGCCCGCGTCCAGGATCATCTGAATAATGGCGCCGGTCTGCTTGGCCGCCACGGCGTCGGGCTTGACGATGGAAAAGGTGCTCTCGATCATTGCTCTGAATCCTCCGAAGGTGTGGTCGCGCGGGCTGCTGCGGTTAGCGGCGGTTTCCGTGCGTGGCTTGGCAAATCACCCGAAAGCGCCCGGAAGTCAAGGGGAACAAAAAAGACGGGCCGCGCAAGCGCGGCCCGGGAAATTGAGCTGGGAAAAGCGGCTAGAAGTGGATCTGCTCGTCCTTGATGATCTTGAAGCTCTTGTTGCCCTTGACCTTGCCCGGGATGCCGTAGAACTTGCGCACGCCCTCGATGTCGACCTCCAGCAGGTCCTCGGCGTCGGTGTCGAGCAGCATGATGTCGCCGATCTCCAGGTTCAGTAGCTGCCTGCCGGTGATGCGCGTATGGCCCAAGCGCACCAGGAACTCCACGGGCGTCTCGAACAGGCGCTCCTTGAAGCGGTTGATCCAGATGTGGTCCACTTCCAGGCGCTCGGACTGGAACGAGGCGTGCAGCTTGGAGCGGATGGGCTCCATGGTGGCGTAGGGCAGGCAGCAGATGAGCGAGCCGATGGCGTTTTCCAGCTCCACCTCGAAGGTGATGACGATGACCACGTCGCTCGGGGGCACGATGGCCGCGAACTGCGGGTTGACCTCGGAGCGCACCACCTCGATGTGCACCTCGTGCACCGGCTTCCAGGATTCCTCCATGTTGGCCAGGCAGACCTTGACCACCTTGTCCACGATGGCCTGCTCAATGGGCGTGAAGTCGCGGCCTTCGACCTTGGGCTGGGAGCCTGCGCCGCCGAAGAAATTTTCCACCAGGGCAAAGACCAGGCGCGAGTCGACCACGAGTAAAGCGTTGCCGCGCAGGGGCTCCAGCTTGAAGATGGAGATGCTGGTGGGCACGGGCAGCGAGCGCATGAAGTCGCCGAACTTGCTCATGTCGATGGAGATGGGGTTGATGTCCACGCGCTTGCGCATGGTGTTGGCCAGGGCGTTGGTGCACAGCCGCGCGAAGCGGTCGTTGACGATTTCCAGGACCGGCATGCGGCCCCGGATGATGCGGTCCTGGTTGGTCAGGTCAAAGGGCACGATGCCGGAGTCGTCCTCCGGCAGGTCCGGCGTGGTTTCCACCTCGCCGCCGGAAAGCCCGCGCAACAACGCATCAACTTCATCTTGTTCAAGAATTTTGCTCATGTCCGCGTTCCCTCGCCCGAGATGTGTCTGCCAGGGCGGAAAAACATCCGCCCTGGCTGCATAAAGCAAGAATCGGACCGAACACGCCAGGCCTTTAGTGCGCCCGGTCTGTCTGTGTCCAACGTGAGTGCTTCTGATGCTGTATGGAGCCTACAGCCTTTGCCCGTGCCTT
>JANXYI010000021.1 GCA_025350085.1 Deltaproteobacteria bacterium | reverse complement strand
GCACGCCCTCGGCCAGGGGGTCGAGCGTCCCGGCGTGGCCGATCTTGCCCTGGCCCAGGCCGTGCTTGATGCTGTTCAGGCACCCTGCGGACGTCGGGCCGCCGGGCTTGTTCAGCACCAGCAGGCCGTCCAGCTGGGCCGCGCTTCTCTTCGGCCGTCTGCCCACAGTCCCTACACCAGACCCAGGCTTTCGCCAAGGGCTTCCACCAGGCGCTTCCTGGCCAGCCCGATGTCGGCGCGGATGGTGCCGCCCGCGGCGTTGCGGTGGCCGCCGCCGTCGAACAGGGCGGCCACAATCTGCACGTTGTCCGCCCCGGAGGAGCGCAGGCTGAACTTGTAGGCGCCGTCCGGCTCCTCGCGCAGGATCACCGCGGCGCGCGAGCCGCGCAGCCGACGCAGAAAATTGACGATCTCCTCGCAGTCCGCGGCCGTGGTGCCGGTGCGCTCCATCATGGCCCGGGTGACGTGGGCCACGGCCACCTGCCCGCCGAAGAACATCTCGATGCTGGGGAAGCTCTCGCCCCAGAGGCGGAAGCGGTTCACGCTCCACTGGTTGCGGATCTTGGCGTTGACCGTCCCGGTGTTCAGGCCCAGACGGATGAGCCGCGCGGCCAGTTCCAGAACCTCCGGGGAGGTGTTGTCAAAGGTGAAGAATCCGGTGTCCGTGACCACGCCGAGGTACACGGCCTCGGCCAGGGCGCCGGTGAGCGGAATTTCGAGCTCGTCGGCCAGGTCGGCGATCATGGCGCCCACGGCCGGATAGCCCTCGTCCACCCAGTTGAACTGGCCGAACATCGGGTTGCCCAGGTGGTGGTCCACGTTGGCGATGGGCCGTGTGCCCATGACCCGGTACAGCTCCTCGCCCACGCGGTGCTGCGTGCCGCAGTCGAGCACGAAGATCCAGTTGGTCTCGATGCCGGACAGGCTGGAGTTGATGGGGCCGGGCAGGGTGAGCCAGTCGAACTGCGCGGGCAGCCCGGAGCGGTTGTACAGGCTGAAGTCCTTGCCCATGGCCGCCAGGATGTGGCCCAGCGCCGCTGTGGAGCCGATGGCGTCCCCGTCCGGGTTGGCATGGGAGGACACCAGGAAGCTATCCGTCCTGCGGATGAGATCAGCTATCTTGGTGACCGGGCTTTCCATAGACCATGTCCTCGAGAAAATCGTCGTGCATGAAACGCAGGTCCGGCAGGGAGCGCATGTTCAGGCGCTTGGCCAGGCCGGAGCGCAGGAAGCCCTTGGCCTTGTTCAGGCCGTCCAGGGCCTCTTTGCGGCGCGCCTCGCCGCCGCCCACGGTGAAGGAGACCAGCGCGATGCTGATGTCCGCGTTCAGCTTGACCCCGGTGATGCCCACAAGTTCAAGGCGCGGGTCGGCGACCTCCTCCACGAGCATGGTGGCCAGCTCCCGCAGGATGAGGTCGGCCAGGCGGATGGACCTTCTGCTGCCTGCGCTCTTCATTGCATATCCCCGCTGCTTCCGAACACCTCGGTGTCGCAGTGCACAAGTTCCGCCGGGGAGATGGCCTCCACCAGGGCCAGGGCCTTGGCGAGCGTGCTCTCCACCCGGGCGGTGTCTCCGGCCACGGCGACCACGGCCAGCACCAGCGTCTGGAGGACATCGTGGGCCTCGACCTCGGCCACGGCCACGTTGAAGGTGTTGCGCAGCTTCTGCTTCAGGCTCTGGGCCACCTGGCGCTTGCCCTTCAGCGAGTCGTTGCCGTGCAGGCGGAAGCGTAGCGTCAGCACTCCAATGATCATGTAACCCTGTTGTCCGCCTGTGGCAATACCGTCCAGACGCCGGCCCTAGGCCAGCGTCCGGGCGACTTCCTTGGTCTCGAAGGCCTCGATGACGTCGCCGATCTTGATGTCGTTGAAGTTCTCCAGGCCCACGCCGCACTCGTAGCCCTTGAGGACTTCCTTGGCGTCGTCCTTGAAGCGCTTGAGCGAGGACAGCGCCCCGGTGTAGATGACCACGCCGTCTCTGAGCAGGCGCACCTTGGCCGCGCGGGTGAGCTTGCCGTCCACCACGCCGCAGCCGGCCACCATGCCGACCTTGGGCACGCTGAAGGTCTCGCGCACCTCGGCTTGGCCCAGGTACACTTCCTGGATGTCCGGGCTCAGCATGCCGCTCATGGCGTCCTTGATCTCGCCCACGAGCTTGTAGATGATGTCGTAGAAGCGGATCTCCACGTGCTCGCTGTCGGCCATGTCCTTGACCTTAACCGTGGGCCTCACGTTGAAGCCGATGATGATGGCCTGGGATGCTGTGGCCAGCAGGATGTCGGATTCGGTGAGCCCGCCTGTGGCGCCGTGCACCACCTGGATCTTGACCTCTTCGGTGGAGAGCTTGTTCACGGCCTCGGTGATGGCCTCAAGCGAGCCCTGCACGTCGGCCTTGAGCACCAGGTTGAGCGTCTTGGTCTCGTTGGCGGGCCTGGACTGCAGGAAGGACTCCAGCGTGAGCTTGCTCTTGCCGACCATATCCTTCTCGCGCTGCTTGCCGGCTCTGGTCTCGGCGATGCGGCGGGCCACCTTGTCGTCGGCCACGACCACGAACTCGTCGCCGGCCTCGGGCACGACGTCGAAGCCCTGGATCTCCACGGGGATGGCCGGTCCGGCCTGCTTGATTTTCTTGCCCTGGTCGTTGAACATGGCGCGCACCTTGCCGTGCACGGTGCCGCAGACAAAGGCGTCGCCGTTTTTGAGCGTGCCGTCCTGGATGAGCACGGTGCCAAGCGGCCCCCGGCCCTTGTCCAGCTTGGCCTCCACGATGTGGCCGCGCGCGGGCTTGGCCGGGTTGGCCTTGAGCTCCAGCACCTCGGCCTGGAGCAGGATCATCTCGAGCAGTTCGTCCAGGCCGATGCGCTGCTTGGCGGACACATTGGCGAAGATGGTGGTGCCGCCCCATTCCTCGGGCACGAGGTCGAACTCGGCCAGCTCGCGCTTCACGCGGTCGGGGTTGGCGCCTTCCTTGTCGATCTTGTTCACCGCGACCACGATGGGCACCTTGGCCGCCTTGGCGTGGTTCACGGCTTCGCGGGTCTGGTCCATGACGCCGTCGTCGGCCGCGACCACGAGCACCACGATGTCCGTCACCTGGGCGCCGCGGGCGCGCATGGCGGTGAAGGCCTCGTGGCCCGGGGTGTCGAGGAACACGACCTCGCCGCGGGTGGTGGCCACGTGGTAGGCGCCGATGTGCTGGGTGATGCCTCCGGCCTCGCCCGAGGCGATGCTGGTCATGCGGATGGCGTCGAGCAGCGAGGTCTTGCCGTGGTCCACGTGGCCCATGATGGTCACCACCGGCGGACGGGGCTTCAGTTCCTCGGCGGTGTCCGGGGCGGCTGCGGTCAGGAATTCCTGCTCGTCAAAGGAGACGTTCTCCACCTCGTGCCCGAACTCGCTGGCGAGCAGGGTGGCGGTGTCCATGTCCAGCGCCTGGTTGATGGTGGCCATGACGCCCATGCCGAACAGGACCTTGATGATGGCCTGGGCCTTGACGCCCATCTGGTGCGCCAGGTCGGACAAACGGATGTGCTCGTCGATGCGGATCTTGCGCTTGCCGACGGGCTTTAATTCCTCGCGCTGTTCCATGCCGCCGCGATGCTTCTTGCCGCGGCGGTTGGACTTGAGGCGCATGGGCGACTCGCCGTCCTCGCTCACGACGGGCGCGGGCGCGAAACCGGGCTTCTTCTTGGCCGCAGCTGCGGCCTTGCGGCGGTCCTCGTCGCTGCCTCCGGTGGGGAACTCCACCACGCGGTGCGGCTTTCTGCGGGCGCGGTCGTCGCCTTCCTTGGGCGGGGCAACGGGGCCTGCGCCAGGGGCGGGGGGACGCTGCCCGTAGCCGCCGGGGCCTGAGGGGCCGCCCGGACGCGGGGCATAGCCGCCGGGACCGCCGGGACGGGGCGGGTAGCCGCCAGGGCCTGAGGGGCCGCCCGGACGGGGCGCGTAGCCGCCGGGTCCTGCGGGCCGCTGCGTGGGCGCGCCGGTGCTGCCGCCGTAGCCGCCGCCGCGGGGGCCGTCATAGGCGGGCCGGGGTGCGCCGGCGTGCGGGGTGTAGGGGCGCGCGCCGCCGTCGTGTCCGGCG
>JANXYI010000014.1 GCA_025350085.1 Deltaproteobacteria bacterium | reverse complement strand
TGCCGGACAGGGCCTGATTGGCTTGGATGATGGACATGTGCGCTCCTCAAGGGATGCGACCAGGGGTTTGGCCGGGTCAACCGGGCTGAGAGGGTCCCTAACCGCGGGACCGACCGTTGAACCTGATACGGGTCATGCCGTTGGAGGAAATGGAATCCCCATCTTTTCCCCCGTACCCCTCAGGCGCCCGGCCCGGCCAAACCCCTGGTCGCATCCCTTGAGGAGCGCACATGTCCATCATCCAAGCCAATCAGGCCCTGTCCGGCATCCTGGACCGCCACGCAAGCGAGCTCGCCGCGTGTGAACACATGAGCGAGGCCGAGATCCGCAGCCGCATCGACCAGGGCACGCTGACGCTCCTGGCCAACCCGGCCCACAAAAACGTCCGGCCCACGCTCATCGGCCAGCCCGCGCGGGTCAAGGTCAACGCCAACATCGGCACCTCGCCGCTGGCCAGCGACATGACCGGCGAGACCGACAAGCTCAAGGTGGCCGAGACCGCCGGGGCCGACGCGGTCATGGACCTGTCCACGGCCGGGGACCTGGACGCCATCCGCGGCCGCATGCTCGCCGAGACCGTGCTGCCCCTCGGCACCGTGCCCATCTACGCCGTGGCCGGGGCCTGCACCCAGGACGGCCGAGACCCGGCGGGCTTTACGCCCTCGGAACTCATTGCCGAGATCAAGAAGCAGGCCGAACAGGGCGTGGACTTTGTCACCGTGCACTGCGGCCTGACCAGGCGCGGGGCCGAGCTGGCCATGGACGGCTCGCGCATGCTCGGCATCGTGTCGCGCGGCGGGGCCATCCTGGCGCGCTGGATGCGCCGCACGGGTGAGGAGAACCCCCTGCTCACCCACTACGACGAGATCCTTGAGATTTCGCGCAAGCACAACCTGGTGCTCAGCCTGGGCGACGGCCTCAGGCCCGGCGCTGGCTGCGACGCGGGCGACCCGGCCCAGTGGGAGGAGGTGCTGACCCTGGGCGTTCTGGCCAGGCGCGCCTGGGCCGCCGGGGTCCAGGTGATGATCGAGGGCCCGGGGCACGTGCCCCTGCACCTGGTGCAGTCCCAGATCCAGGGCATAAAACGGGCCACCTTTGGCGCGCCGCTGTACGTTCTGGGACCGCTGGTCACGGACACCGCGGCCGGGCGCGACCACATCGCCGGGGCCATCGGCGGGGCCTTGGCCGCCCAGTATGGCGCGGATTTCCTGTGCTACCTGACCCCGGCCGAGCACCTCTGCCTGCCTGACGCCAAGGACGTGCACGAGGGCGTCTTGGCCTCGCGCATCGCGGCCCAGGCGGGCGAGGCGGCCCTGGGACGGCCCTGGGCCGTGGCGCGCGAGCGCGAAATGTCCGACGCGCGCATGAAGCTCGACTGGAAGCGCATGGCGGACACGGCGCTCGACCCGTGCCTGGTGCGCGCGCGCTCGGAAGGCACGGAGCACGGCAAGGAATGCGGCATGTGCGGCAAGTTCTGCGCCATCCGCATGGCCGAGCCCGAGGCCTAGGGCCGCTCAAGGAACAACGATCGACGACGCAAAAAAAGAGGCGGGGGCTTGCGCTCCCGCCTCTGTGCATGATTCTGGACTGATATTAGACGCAGCCGGTGGGCTTGGGCAGACCGGCCATCTTGCAGGCGCCCTTGCCGGGGCCGGACGGGAACAGCTCGTAGATTTCCTTGAGCTTGTAGCCGGTGACCTTGGACAGGATGCGCACCATCGGCGCAATGCCGTTCTTCTTGTAGTAGTCCTGCAGGAAGTCGATGACCTTCTGGTGGTTCTCGCTGATGACGGAGATGCCTTCGCTCTCCTTCACGTACTCGACCCAGTCAGGATTCCAGTCTTCAAATTTCAGCAGGAAGCCGTCCTCGTCCACCTCAAACTTGTTGCCCTTGAACTCAACAATAGCCATTCTTCGTCCTCCTCATATGATCTCATGGAAAAAGCCCAAGCCGCTTGATTCCTTTGGAACCGCACATGGGCCAAGCCCATGCTTGCGTGACAGGGAACTAAAGGATTTCTCGACCGCGGTCAATACGGACGGGGAGTATATCCTACAAACCGGTTGGAAAATTTACGTGCGCACACCGGTCAAGAGCTCCTCCAGGTGCTTACGCGCGTAGTCCAGGCCGGGGTCCAGGCTCAGGGCCGCTTCCAGAAGCTCCAGTGCCTCGCGGGTCTCCCCCAAAAACTTGTGGCACAGGCCCAGATTGGCCAGATCCGCGGCCGAGCCCGAATCCAGCGCCAGCACGGCGCGGAAATCACCCATGGCCAGCACGTACTCTCCGGCCTTGAAACGCGCCACCCCGCGCAGGTTGAAGTATTCCTTGACCTCCTCGTCCAGGCCGATGGCCCGGTCCAGGTGCGGCACGCACTCCTCCCAGTTGTTGTCCTGGGTCAGGGCATAGGCCTGGTAGAAGGCGCACAGGGCGCGCTCCCCGGAACTGGGCTGGTGCGGCTCGGCGTGAGCGAAACGCTCCGCGGCCAGGGCCACGTCGCCCTGGCGCAGGGCCAGCATGGCCTCGAAAAACGGCAGGTAGTAGGCCGTGGGCGCCACCTCGGACAAAACGGCCAGCCCGGCTGCGGCCTCGGCCACCTCGGCCTCCTCGGCCAGCTTGCGGCCCACGAACAGGCCCAGGCTGCGGTTCACCGTGCGCTCGCGGAAGTCGAAGCCCGGCACGAGATTGTAGTTGGCCGGAACCTGGATGTCCTCACGCGTGGTGTCAACGGAGTACAGGCGGTAGCCCCGGTCCGCCAGGCCGTCAGCCAGGCGGGAGAGCTCCACGCGGATGTTCGCATCCTCCACGTCGGGCAGGGTCGAGAGGTCCACAGTGGGCCCGGCCAGCAGCCAGCTGAACTGCGGGGGCTCGGTGAACTTGCGCAGGCCCGAGGCCTCGTACACGCGGCCGGTCTCGAAGTCCCCGGCCAGCTGGGCGATCTCGGTCACGGCGCGCACCGCGGCCTTGACCGGGCTTGCTGCCGTGCCCGCGGTGTAGACGATCTCGCTTGAGTCCGGGAAGGTCCGGGGATCAAAGGCCAGGGCGCCCACGGTGGGCACGGGCAGGCCGAGGGAAAAATCCTTGAGCAGCAGCAGGATGCCGTTCTTGCGGAAGGCCGCGCACAGCTCACGCAGCACCGGGTCGGAGAGGTCCTCCTGGCTGATGGTGGGAAGCTCGGGCTCGCCGCGGTCGATGACGGCGCAGACGTGGCGCTCCACCAGCTCGCAGGCGCCCTGGAGCACGGATTCCTCAAGCGTGTTGCCGGCCGAGGAGCCGTTAAACTCATTCAGCGTCTTGAACCAGTCCAGCGGCAGGACCGTGGTGGCGCCGGTGGCCACGTTAAGCGCCGGGCAGAAGCGCCAGCGCACCAGGTCCATGACGCGGCGCGCGCCCTCTGGCGAGAGCTCGTCGCCCACGGAGGCGCAGATCTCGCGGATGTCCATAAGCTGCGCACCGAAGAGCTCCTCGGCCTCGGACCAGGTGGCGCGCGTGAAATTGGCCTCGTCGGCCCAGAAGCTGAAGTAGCTGAAGCGCTCCACCAGCTCCATGAGCGCCGAGGCCTCGGCCTGCTCCGGGCTGGCGCCCTTGCCCATCTGCTTGCGCGTGGGCATCACGGCGCGCGCGGCCGGACCGCAGATGCTCAGGAATACAGGGATGCCAAGGCGTCCGGTGTCCACGCGCTCGGTCCTCTCCAGCACCCCGGCGCACTTCGCGTCCAGCACGGCCTTGACCCTGGCCACGGTCTCGGCCGGGGGCGCGGCCTTGTCCTGATCCTTGGTGTAGACCTTGAACCAGTCCTTGAGCGCAAACATGGTCCTCTCCTTGCGACAAGAAGCCCGGAGAGGGTCTCCGGGCTTCCGATGATGGTTGGCTAACAGGGAAACCGGACCTGGCGGCCCTAGGCTTCCATCTGCTGGATGCCCTCCAGGCGCCAGTTGGCGTCCGGACTGCCCGTGGGACGGGAGAAGTGCCAGACCTCGCGCACCTGCTTGGGCCGCTCCTCGTGCGCGTCCTCGCGCAGGAGCACGTCGAAGTAGACCGAGGCCACGGTGTCCGCGGCTTCCTCGCGGAACTCCACGAGCCGGGCGTTGATGAGCAGCACCTCGGTCTTGGACGGATCGGGATCGGCCGCGGCCTGCTTGCGGATCTCCTCCAGCACGCCTGGGGTGGTGAAAAGCGCGATGTCATTCAAGTCCCGGCGGTCCCAGGAATGCTGGAGCCGCGCAAAGACGGTCTTGGCCCCTTCCAGGAACTCCGGCACGTTGAAGC